>DDUX01000063.1 GCA_002345025.1 Candidatus Accumulibacter iunctus
CCAGGAGTGCCTGCGGTGGTACTGCCTGCGCTGGCGCATCGAAGACTGGCATCGCGTATTGAAGAGCGGCTGTCGCATCGAGGCGCTGCAACACAAGACCGCTGAGCGACTCAAACGGGCCATCGCCATCAATCTCGTCATCGCTTGGCGCATCATGCTCATGACGCTCCTGGGCAGACAGTGCCCCGATCTTCCCGCCGAGGTCTTGTTCTCCGACGCCGAGATCGAAGTGTTGCAGGCCTACGCAAAAAAAAATCCCCAAGCCCACTCGGCTCGGCGACGCCGTCCGTCTCGTAGCCCAACTCGGCGGATACATTGGCCGCGCCAAAGACCCCCATCCAGGGCATCAAATCATGTGGCACGGCTATTCGGTCCTGCAATCGCTGCGCGAAGGGCTCTCGCTCCGACACTGGACTTCGGATGACAACAAGACTTGCGGGTAAAGGGCAGCCCTAGCTGCGCCAGATCAACGCACCCCAAGCCAGCAACACCGAGCAGCTGGGCGAGGTGGGACGAGAGCTGCTGGCGATGGTGCGCACGCTTGCTGGTCAACCGGCACGGTTGCGGGAGAACACCGCCAGGGCTTGACGCGCCGGGCGTTGCCGCCGGTTCACCGCAGCGGAAATTGCCTGGCGGCGGCACGGACGCAGGAGCATTGGACGGTCGGCGGCACTGTGCGATCATAGCGCGCCGGACAGGCGTGCGCGCGGCGCTCGCGCAAGGGTGCCGGGACGACTGCCGGCGACCGCTGGTCAACTTACCTGGGGGGGAGTGTGCGATGCGCAGCCTGTATGCAAGACTTGTCGCCTTTGTCGTCGGACTGATCGCGCTGTCGGTGATCGTTCTCGGCGCGCTCTTCTATCAGCAGTTGCGTGCCCAGTTGCTCGAAGCGGTTGCCGCCGAGACGCGCAGCGCTGCCGCCGGCTACGCGTTTGCCATCGCCGAATGGATCAACGCCAAGGCGCAGCTCGTGCGCGCGGCGAAACCGGCGATCGTTGCTGCCGACGCCGAGAAGCAGTTCAGGTTGCTGGCTGGCGCTGGCGGCTTCGACCTTGTCTACGCCGGCTACCCGGACCAGCGGACGGTTTTTTCCGAAGCGCAGCAGTTGCCGCCGGGATACGATCCGACGGTGCGGCCATGGTACAAGGATGCGAGCAGCGCCGGTGAGGCGAGCGTCATCGTCACCAAGCCTTACCAGGACGCGGCGTCGAAGCAACTCGTGATCTCCTTCGCTTCGCTGGTGGTCGCCGGTGGACAACCTGTCGGCGTCGTCGCTGCCGACATCAAGCTCGATCGCATCGTCAAGGAAATCCTGGCCATCCGGCTTGGTGGCGATGGCTTCGCGTTCCTGCTGCACCAGGATGGCACGGTGCTCGTCCATCCGGTGGCGGAAGCGGTCCTGAAACCGATCAGCGATCGCATTGCCGACCTCACGCGCGAGCAGATCGGCAAGGCGGTGAGCGAGGGCAAGATGTTCGAAGCACGGCAACCGGACGGTGATCGCTACCTTTACCTGTCACCGATCAAGGGCAGCGACTGGGTATTGGGCATCTCGCTCGCGAAATCCGTCGTGCTGGCGCCGCTGCAGCCGCTGCTGCTCACCCTGCTGGTGGTCCTGCTCGCTGTCGGCGGCATTGCCGCTCTGGTTGCAGGTGGGGTGCTCAGGCAACTCTTGCGCGGGCTGCACCAGGTGCGCGACAAGATGATCGAGATTGCGCGGGGCGGTGGCGACCTGTCGGCGCGTCTGCAGGTTGCCGGCAGCGACGAGATCGCCGATACCGCCAACGCCTTCAACAGGTTCCTGGAACAGTTGCAGAGCATGTTCCTTTCGCTGAAGCAGGAAGCCACGGGCCTCGCCGATGGCGTGCGGCAGGTCGACGCGGCAATGGACGAACTGGCCCGTCAGGCGGCACGAGTCTCCGACAGTTCGACCGCCAGTGCCGCGTCGATCAAGGAGATCAGCGCAGTGGCGTCGCAGATCGCCGACTACGCGGGCGAGGCCGACAAGCTGATGCGCGAAACCGGCGACCTCTCGCAGGCAGGTGCGAGTGACGTCAGTGCGATTGCCCTGGAGTCCGCCAGATCGGTCAGCGAGGTGGAGATGCTGGCACAGGTGATGACCAGCCTCGACGGTCGTTCGCAGGAAATCAGCGGCATCGTCAACGTCATCAAGGGAATCGCCGATCAGACCAACCTGCTGGCGCTGAACGCCGCGATCGAGGCGGCGCGTGCTGGAGAACAGGGGCGCGGCTTCGCCGTTGTCGCCGACGAGGTGCGCAAGCTGGCCGAGAGCACGGGCAAGGCGACCATCGAGATTGCCGCGATGATCGAGGCGGTGCGTCGCGAAACCGGCGACGCCGGAGCAACGGTCTCCTCGTCGGTCGAAGCCGTCCGGCGCAACGTCGAGCTCTCACAGCTGGCAGCGAGGCGCATCGAGGAAATACAGCAGCACATGAACGACGCCATTGCCCGTGTCGGCAGCATCGCCTCGTCGACGCGCGAGCAGCGCGTCGCGACGACGGCGATGGCCGAGACGACCCTGCAGATCGACAACCTCGTCCGCGCCGAGGACGGCGCCGTGCGGGCGGCCAGGCAGGCCCTGCTCGGGCTTTCCGGCAATGCACGCAAGACCCAGGAGTTGCTCGATCGCTTCCATGTCTAGCAGCCCATTCGGTCAATACCTGGGTGCTTGAGCCGGAGCGGCTGCGGAAGTGGCCGCCGACGATTCCGAGAGCCGCCGGCCTAAATCGGCTACTTGCCCCGGGGACGCTGAGCGGTCCCTGCCTGGCCAGCTGTGCTCGTGCGATCCGGGCGTGGGAGCGCGTGCCGTGGCGTCGGCCCCGGAACCCAGCGAATCGAAGCCTGACAATGCCGTGGCCTGCTGCAGGGGCGTCACGCCGGCGATGGCGTTGGGCCGGGCAGCAGGGCGCGCACCTCGAGACGATCGCGTCCTTGCTCCGTAGTACGGCAGACGCCGTCAGAGCTGCTCCCAGACCAACTCGCCCTCGACGACCGAAACGAACCGCTCGGCAGTGAACCCTGCCGAGTAGAGACGTGCGCGGGTCTTCAGATCAATGAGCGTGGTCTCGGATGGTGGCTGCCCGGATATCAGTCCTTCGGGATCGTTCAGTAGACTCCGGTCGTCCCGCAGCGCAACGATCATCTCCTCCAGCGACACCTTGAGGAAGCCGTTGAACCGCTCGTGATCTGACTCGATGGATGTATCCACGATCCATCCATGGACGCAGGCCGGCAGCGCGGCCCGATCGAAACCCAGGGTCGCGCAGAGTTCGGCGTCCGTTTCCTGGAGCGCTTTCAAGGCGTCGACCTTTCGCCCAAGCTGCAGACCCGCCTTGCGCAGCGTGGTGGTCGCGTGCAACCAAGCCTCGTGCCTTGACCGCCGGACATAGGTGGACTTGATCTCGAAGACGAACAGGTGGCCGTCGAGGCCTGCGATGACGTCCACTTCTCCGGCATCGCGACGCTCCTCCGGCGGCTGCCAGTTCAGCAGGACGCTGAAGCCCCGGATTTGCAGAAGCTTTGCAAGGTGGCTCTCGATCCGTCTGGTCTCTGCAGCGGCTTCACCACGCCGCGCTGCCAGCCGACGCAGGTTGTTGATCGCAGCCATGTCATTGTCCTGATATCCGGCCACCCATGGCAGCTGGACCAGCTGCGGCCCGAACTTGAGGTATGGACGCTCAATGAGCCTGGGTGCGAGTCCGGGCTCGTCCCTCTGCAGGCGGTCCGCCTCGGAGAGCATGTCGTAGGTCCAGAAGTCCAGGATGGCCGCCGCCATGCGGGCGCTGCCCGTGGGCTGTTCCGACGTGACCGTCCAGCCGGTGGTCCGGTCGATCTTCGCCGAGCGGCTCGACCAAGTGAGTGGAAATCGGTTCTGCTCCCCGTTGAGCAGACCGCCGAGGGCCAACCGACGAAGCGAGACGACCCAGTCGCCCGACTGTTCAGCGCCCTCAACGAACGGCACGATGAAGTCCAGCATGAAGAAACGTGCCGTCAGCTCCAAGTACAAGAGAGCCTGGAACATGTTTGCCGACTCGCCGGTTGCGTTCGTCACCAGGTCACCCACACCGTACACCTCGCGCAACCGAAACCGAGTGGCCAGGGCACGGATGTAGGCCAGCGTGTTCTCGCTTTCGTTCTCCGGCCTCCCGATGCGGACAAAGGCCAGATCGGGCGCGGCGAACTCGTAGAACGCACGATGGAGCCAGTAACCCGGCAGCCGTTCCAGCTTCTTCCCGTCCCGGAACCACTTCGTGCTGGCCGCAGTGTCGATCTCCTCGAGGTGGGGCTGGTAATCGTCGACCAGCACAAAGCGGACCGAGTCGTCGAAGCAGTACGCATCGACGCTGCGGGACAGGAACTCGTTCAGCTCGATCTGGGCCGCGACCAAGCGTGCAAATGCATCCAGCTGGGTCAGAAGTTCCAGCGACTGCCCCGGCGCGGGAAAGAGCAGCGGGGACAGGTACCGCTTGAGCGAGCGTCCCATGGCCTCATCGGCGAGCCTCAGGGTTGCCCGCGGTGTCGTCTTCAGCTTCCAGATCAAGAGGTCGTTGATCGCATCCCAATGTGTGTCGACCCGGCCACCGCCTTCCGCCACGGCAGGCTGGCCCGTCATCTTATGCGGGACGAGGCGTTCGTACGCGTACAGACTCGCCAGCAGCAGCAACTCGAAAGCGCTGAGGTTTTCGAGCGGCCCCTGCCAGCGGGCCAGTTCGACCTCTCGTTCCCGGTGCGCGCCGACCAACACATCGTGGATTCGGCAGGCTTCGTCGACCAGTGGATCGAGCTTGCGCGCGGCCCGAAGCGCGTCGACCTGTGGCGAGCCGGGTGACCGCACGAGGCGCGCGCGGCGCATGGCCACCACCAGCGCCTTCGGCGTCGAGCGGGCCAGGTACGCCACGAGCCCATCGACCAGCACCTCGCTCTGAGAAAGGTAGCGCGTCAGGGCAAGGATGCCGGGTTCGGTGCTCCAGTCACCGCTGCCACATTGGCCGAGGAAGGCGCTCGACCAGAAACAGCGATCACGATCGGCGCGTGTCGGCTTGTGGCGCTGCGTCGCCGACGGCTTGCCGTCGAGGTAGGCCTCCAGAACGACTCGCCGGGCATCATGTGGTTCGCCTCCCTCGCCAACGAGGCGACGATAGAGTCGGTCGAAGTAGTCTGGCGAGTGCCCTGCGCTGGCACCAAGACGCGCTGGCTGCGCGATCGGGTCGCCAGCGTCATCGGGCATGTCTACCGATCTTCGCCGAAGGCCGCGTCGCCATCGCTAGCACTGTGCAGCACCCGCACCACGTCGCCGCCGTCTTCCATTGGCATGTGGAAGATGACACAGCCCCCAAACGGGAAGCTGCGCAGACCAGCTGCCAGTTCGTCTCCCGCGAGCCCATCCACGGTCGGGTGGCCGGGCTGCTCGTCCAACCTGTCAACGCAACGCTCGAGCTTGGCCGCCCGCAGGCGGTCCTGCTCGTCGATCAGGTCCCGCGCCTCGTGAACCGCCTCACTGGCCGAGGTGTATAGGCCCAAAGTCACCTTGGAACCGATCAGTTCCTCGAGTTGCGGGGTCAGGTTGACGTTCATGCCCATGGCTGCGCTCTTTGTGCTGACTGACACCAAGGATAACAGGACAGGTCAAGGATGGACACTCGGCCCTGGCGCTGCGGTCCATTCTTCGCGGCGACTGTGACGAGTTGACGGGTGACCAGCGACCAATCCGTCCGGGGACAGGGACTGATACTTGGAAGGCGCCAGTCGTCGCCTGTTCGCCATCACCCCGGCCGGGGTTCTCCGTCGCTGCCGAGCACCCTCAGTGCAACACCGCCGCCTCCTCGCCGTCCGCCACAGCAACCAAGTCGATTGCCCGATCCGTCTACCAGCCGGCCGCCCCTCGACCAAGAACACCTCACCGATCACGGCCATCACCACCACGGCTACCGGTACGAACAGCACCACGACCGTATCCCGCGGCTAGGCAGCCAGGTAGTCATCCCGGCGAACCCAGCAGGAAAATTCAGGGCCTCGAAAGCCTGGGCCAGCCCTCGCGGCTCGTCACGGGTGCGGTTGACACCGTCGATCTTCAGTTGGGCAGCCGCCGGCACGAGGGGCGGATGTTGACCGTTCGCATCATCGTCGGCCTCGCCGTCGTCACCAGCATGTGACTGCCGATCACCAGGTTGCCGCTCAACACGCCGGAGAAGACGCTCGGCGCGCAGCTACCTCCGGGGACCAGCGGGGTGCCGGTCGCCATGGCATCGGCTCGTCGCGTTGCTGTGCTCGACCCGGCAACCATCAAGATGGTGCTGGCGCATCTGGACGAGCCGCCCGACGCCCCTCGGACGGCGGTGGCGTTTCGTCCTTTTTCGGGGAAGCCGTGAGAAAGGGGGCTGCCGGCAAACGGCTCCGACTCGGTACGGTCATGCGTCAGGGTTGCTGCAACCATCGCGTGCTGGACAGCGAGCCGCGGCATGCCGTAGGCTGCCGGTCTGCCGTGCCGGCAAGCAGGTCGTGGTGGTGTCAGGAGCCGCGCTGCAGTGAAGCCGAGGCTGATCGGCGGCGGTCGCGCTGCCCTTGCCTGCAGCGGCGGTGGCCTGCGGCATGGGGTTGCGGGTTGCGGCCGACATCGGATGCCGGGCGGCTGTTTCGGGAGGGAGGAATCTGATGCGCATGCGCGACCTGTGCGACCTGGTGGTGCTGGCGGCGCTCTGGGGCGGGTCCTTCCTGTTCATGCGCTATGCGGCGCCTGCCTTCGGGCCGCTGCCGCTGATCTGGCTGCGCGTTGCCGTGGCTGCCGTCTGTCTGGCACCGTTGCTGCTGCTGCGTCGGCAGGGCCGCGCCTTGCGCGAGCACGCCTTCGGCATCGCCGTCGTCGGTGTCTTCAGTTCGGCGCTGCCGTTCGCACTGATTGCCTGGGCCATGCTGTCGATCACCGCCGGGTTGGCTTCGATTCTCAATGCGACGGTACCGATCTTCACGGCGCTGATCGGTGCGCTCTGGCTGCAAGAGCGCCTCGGCGCCGTGCGCACGGCTGGCCTCGTCGTCGGCTTTTGCGGCGTCCTGCTGCTCGCCGCCGATCAGGCCGATTTCAAGCCTGGCGGCAGCGGCTGGGCGATCATCGCCATGCTGCTGGCGACTCTGTCATACGGCCTTGCCGCCAATCTCGCGCGACGCCTCCTCGGCGAGGTGCCGGTTCTGGTCAACGCCGCCGGCTCGCAGATCGTCGCCGCCATCGTCCTGACGCCCTTCGCGCTCTGGTTCTGGCCGGAGGAATCGCCTGGCGGCCTGGCGTGGTCGGCGGCGATCGCACTCGGCGTCGCCTGCACCGCTCTCGCCTTTCTCATCTTCTTCCGCCTGATCGCCAATGTCGGCGCCGCGCGTGCGGTGACCGTGACCTTCCTCATCCCGCTCTTCGGCGTCCTCTGGGGTGGCGTGTTCCTCGGTGAGCGCCTCGACGCCGGGATGCTTCTCGGTGGTGCCATCGTCGTGCTGGGGACTGCTCTGGCAACGGGCGTGCTGCGCTGGCCACAGCGTCGACGGGCATGACGCTGCCCGCTGCCGCTTGCTGCGGGTCGGCCGCGTGTTACCGCGTGCCCACCGCCGCCGCCTGCCGCGGCGGGTCCGCCACGATCCTCGCGCCGACGTCGCGCAGCAGCCGCTGGAACTCCGGCGAGTCCATGATGATCTGTCCGGCCGCCGCACGCAGGCGATCGACAGCCTCGTCGGGCAGCACGAACGAAGTCGGCTGGACGTTGAGATAAGCCTCTTCCTCCTTGTCGCGCAGCTCAGCAAAAGACACATCGATGGCATAGATCTCGGCATCCGGAACGCGCAACGCTGCGGCCACCACGGGATCCTTGTTGGCCGCCATGGCCGACGACTTGCCGATCAGGCGCAAGGTGTTCCAGCGCGCCGCCATGTCCCGCAACAGTTCGACCGCTTCATAGGAATAGCGGTCGATCGGCACTCCGGCCGACTTCAGCAGGATGCTCACGGTGCCTGGCGGGCTCTCGGATTTGTCCCAGTCGGTCGGCGGCGAGGACATGGAGTTGACGATGAAAACGATGACGCGGCGGATGCCATCGAGCGGCGTTGGCGCGCCCGCCTCATGCAGCGCCTGCGAGATCTCCAGCGTGTCGAGGACCGCGCGCATGCCGACGTTGTCGGAGACGCCGCCGTCGACCAGATGCAGGTAGGGTCGATTGGCGCCGTCGCCGAAGGCCTGCAGGTCGCGCAGCGAGCGGATCGCCCGCGCCGCCGGTCGCGGCGGGTCGGTGGCGTCGGTGAACAGTTTCACCCAGCCGGGAAGCCGCGTGTGGCAGGTGCCGCCGTAGTTGTTGATCGTCACCGGCGAGAGGACCACCGGTACCGCCGACGATGCGGCGGCGGCGCGCGACAAGGGTACGGCATTGAGTTCCGAGCAGATGACGTCAAAGGTGTTCTGCTGGAAGACGAAACGGGCACCGGTGGAAATGTCGGTCGCTGACGCCAGGATCAACGGCCCGCGGCCGCGGTCCAGATCGCCGAAGGTGGCGCCCTGGAACAGGATTTCGTCGTACAGTTCGGCCGCCAGTTCGGACCGACCCCAGCCCAGTGACCACAGGTTGCCCCAGTTTCTCGGGCTGAAGGTACGGGCGATGATCTCGCCCTGCACGTCACGCTTCAGAAAGCGCTGTTCGTACTCGGCGAACAGCCGGTCGCCGTAGAGGCCGTAGGCGAGCGCCGTGAAGCTGCCGCCCGAGACGCCAGTGATGACGTCCACGGTATCGAGCAGGCGGACAGTCCGCCCCTCCTGTCCCACCACTTCGGTACGGCGAAGGAACTCGAGGACACCGTAGGAAAACGCAGCAGCGCGGGTGCCGCCGCCCGAGAAGGCGAGAATGACCAGGTTTTCCTTTCCCTTGGCCTGCTGCGCGTGCCGCACCTGGAAACGATAGCCCGTATTCGGGTCCGCCTCGGCAATTGGCGGATTCACCGGGCGGTTGGCGCAACCGCCGAGCAAGAGAAGCATGAGGAGCAGGGCAAGGGATCGCATGGGTGACGGAGTCATCGGGTTCGGCCCGGCTGTTGGCATAAAACGGCAGTCTAACCTGTTCCGCAGTCGCTGCAAGACCATTTTCGGGCCGCCGATACGTGCGGCGTTTGACCGGCCCGGCGGGCGGCCAACACCAGACAGGGGATGCCGGGGGCGGGCGGCTGCAGCGAACCGTGGTCAGCCGCCGGGCCCGGCCTGGCCGACGGGGCCAGGCGTTCACGCAGCCGTCCTGGCTGACGTGTATCACCTGCCGGTGGTGGCCATTGTGTATCATGTGTCGATTCGAACCCCCTCACCGTGGAGATGGCCATGAACTCGCCGATCAGTCGCTTCCCCGTTCCCGCGCTCGACGAAATGCCCGACGACGTGCGCTGCCGCATCATCGAGGTGCAGGAAAAGGCCGGCTTCGTTCCCAATGTCTTTCTCACGCTGGCACACCGCCCCGATGAGTTCCGCGCCTTCTTTGCCTACCACGACGCGCTGATGGAGAAGGAGAGCGGGCTCAGCAAGGCCGAGCGCGAAATGATCGTCGTCGCCACCAGCGGCGCCAACCAGTGCCAGTACTGCGTTGTCGCGCACGGCGCGATCCTGCGCGTGCGCGCCAGGAGTCCGTTTGTCGCCGACCAGGTTGCCGTCAATTACCGCAAGGCGGACATTACCCAGCGGCAGCGGGCGATGCTCGACTTCGCGCTGAAAGTGGCGTTGCACTCGGCCGAGATCGGCGATGCCGACTTCGCGGCGCTGCGTGAACATGGTTTTTCCGACCAGGACATCTGGGATATCGGTGCGGTCGCCGCATTCTTCGCGATGTCGAACCGGCTCGCCAACATGAGCTCGATGCGGCCGAACGAGGAGTTCTTCCTCATGGGCAGGCTGCCCCGGGGTTAATGTGGAACTCGCGTCTGCGACTCGCGAATCTCCCTTCTCCCGTGCGTGGGAGAAGGGCCGGCGATGAGGGAAACGCTCATGACTTTCATCATCAGGGGTGTGTCGAAAGTCATGACCGTCAGCCGGTTTCAGGCGATCGGCGGTTTCTTGCTGCTACCGACGATCGCTGCTCGCGCGGCGGCGATCGCCCGCATCGCGAGCAGCGCCAGGCTGCCGCCGCCGATGCCGACAACGACGTCGAGCAGCGCCGGCGTCAGCAGCCTGAGGAGGCCGCCGGCAAGCGTGGCTTCGCCCGCCAGCGTCGCCGCATGCTCGATCGCGTGATGCAGCGGCGCGATGCCGTGCGTCAGGATGCCACCACCGACGAGGAACATCGCTGCCGTCCCGATCACCGTCAGCGCCCGCATCAGCCGCGGCGCTGCCAGCAGAAGACCCTTGCCGATCGTTCGCGCCAGCGCACCCGGTCGCTTGAGGAGGAGGAAGCCGAGGTCGTCGAGCTTGACGATGCCGGCGACGATGCCATAGACGCCGGCGGTCATCAGCAGCCCGATCCCGGAGAGCACGGCAACCTGCGTTGCGAACGGCTGCTCGGCAACGGTGCCGAGGGCAATGACGACGATCTCGGCGGAAAGAACGAAATCCGTACGGATGGCGCCCTTGATCTTGCTCGCCTCGAGAGCCTGCAGGTCGGCCTGCTCGTCGGCCAGAAGCGCCAGTTTGGCGGCATGGGCGTCGTCATCCGGCGCCTTGTGCAACCACTTGTGCGTCAGCTTCTCGACTCCTTCGAGACACAGATACAGGCCACCGAGCATGAGCAGCGGCGTCACTGCCCACGGCATGAAGCGGCTGATCGCCAGCGCCGCCGGTACCAGGATCAGCTTGTTCTTCAGTGACCCGACGGCAACTGCCCAGACAACCGGCAACTCGCGCTCGGCACGCACTCCGGACACCTGTTGCGCGTTCAGCGCCAGGTCGTCGCCGAGGACACCGGCCGTCTTCTTGGCAGCTACCTTGGTCATCAGGGCGACATCGTCGAGGACACTGGCAATGTCGTCAATCAGGGCAAGCAGGCTCGCTCCGGCCATGGGGTTCTCCGGTCTCGTGGGCGGGCCGCTGCCCGGGCGGCAGCGGCGGCGGCTGAGGGACGGATTCTAGAGTATCCGCAGTCGCTGCGCCTGCCGAACGGAAGCGACTGGCGCCGGGTGCGGACTTGGCGTTATGCTCGCGCCCCTGCTTCAGCCACAATCAACAAACCCAACCCGAGAACTGGAGACAATCGTGCCCGCACTGCTGCCCCAACCCGATCCCGAGGGTCTGCTCGAATACTCGGTGGTCTATACCGACCGCTCGCTCAATCACATGTCGCAGCGTTTTCAGGGAGTCATGCGCGATATCGCGCGAATTCTCAGGACGGTTTACAACGGGACGACGGCGGTGGTCGTGCCCGGCAGTGGAACCTTCGGCATGGAAGCGGTCGCGCGGCAGTTTGCCGGCGGCCGCAAGTGCCTGATCATCCGCAATGGCTGGTTCAGCTTCCGCTGGACGCAGATTCTCGAGATGGGGCAGATTCCTTCGTCGAGCATCGTCCTCAAGGCACGTCGCGTCGGTGACGAGAAACACGCGCCGTTCGTTCCGCCGCCCATCGATGAAGTCGTCGCGCGCATCCTGGACGAGAAGCCGGACCTCGTCTTCGCACCGCATGTCGAAACCGCCTCCGGGATGATCCTCCCGAACGACTACCTGCGGGCTGTCGGCGAGGCGGTGCGGGCGGTTGACGGGCTGTTCGTTCTCGACTGCGTGGCTTCCGGGGCGATCTGGGTGGACATGCTCGCGCACCACGTCGATGTGCTGATCAGCGCGCCGCAGAAGGGCTGGACCGGGATTCCCTGCTGCGCACTGATCGTGCTCGGCGAGCGTGCCCGCGCCAGAATCGATGCCACCAGCAGCAGCAGTTTCGCCTGCGACCTGAAGAAGTGGATGCAGATCATGGAGAGCTACGAAAGCGGTGGCCATGCCTACCATGCCACGATGCCGACCGACGCCCTGGCGGCGCTGCGAGACGTCATGCGCGAAACCGAGAACTACGGTTTCGAGCGCGTCCGCCAGGAGCAACAGGAGGTCGGCCTGCGCGTCCGCGCGCTGCTTGCCGGCAAGGGTTTCGCGAGTGTCGCCGCCGAGGGTTTCCAGGCGCCCGGCGTAGTCGTCAGCTATACCGATGATCCGGAGATCCAGTCCGGCCGCAAGTTCGTCGCCATCGGTCTACAGACGGCTGCCGGCGTGCCCTTGCAGTGCGACGAGCCCGCCGACTTCAGCAGTTTCCGCATCGGACTGTTCGGGCTCGAAAAGCTGCACAACCCCGACCGCACGGTGCGCAACCTTGCCGACGCGCTCGCACTGCTGACTCGCCCGGAGCCGGCTGCGACCGTCTGAGCAGTGGCCTGCAGGCCGCGGGCGGCAGCCGCGCGGCCGACGAACGCCGCCAACGCGGTGCGCCGACAGCGGTCCGGTGGTCGCTGTCCGGGTCAGCGTGCTTCGTCGAGCGGCAGCCGCATGCGTTGCAGCCCGTGGCGTACCCTTTCCGCCAAGCGGATGGCTTCCGGATCGTCGTAGGGCTTCTGCGTCGTCCATTCGCAGAACGATGCCATCAGTTCCGCTCGTTCAGCGGAGAACCGGGACGCCGCGAGGCCGGCCTCGATGATCGGGATGAGGGCTGCCGCGGCGCGCAGCCGGTTGATTTCAGGTGTGGCCGGCGGGATCTGTCTGGACATGGGGGAATTCTAGTGGCGGCCCGCCGGACCGGCGAAGGACATATTCCACATTCCCCTGCTGGCGCCTTCGCTGCGGCGCCTGCCGCAGTGAGGCGAGTGGCGGCGGTTGACGCTGGCAAGCCGTCGCCGCGCTTCGTACAATGGCAGGCAAGATGTCAAGCGGCAGGCGGAATGGAATGAGCGGCCAGCAGGGAATTGATTCGCAGCCTGGGCAGTGGAGCCGGCGATGAACGTTGCGCGAGGAACGCCGGACGGGGCGGCTGGCAAGGGGCCTGCTGCCGGCTTCGCGCCTGCCGCCGATGCGCTCGGCAACCCCTATCCGGGACTGGCCGCTTTCAGACCAGCCGGGCACCGCTTCTTCTTCGGTCGCGAGCGCGATACGGAGCGAGTGGTCGAGCGGCTGGCAGCGGGCCGCCTGGTCAGCATCGTCGGCCGCTCCGGTACCGGCAAGTCGTCGCTCGTTGCCGCCGGTGTCGTCGCCAGACTGGCCGAGCGGCCAGGCGGCGTCGCTTACCTGAGCTGTGAACCGCAGGCGAGCCCGTTTCGGCAACTGGCGGAGTTGCTCCTGCGGGACGGGCCACCGCTGGCGGACGGAGAACTGCAGGCAGCGCTGCTCGAGCAGGAGCAGTCGCCTGCCAGCGAGGACCGTCTGGCGAGCGCGATCACGGCGGCGCTGCGACAGGTGCCGCAGCCGGCTCTGCTGCTGCTCGACCAGTTCGAGGAGCTGTTCACCTGTACGCCGCCGGTGAGCGCTCGCCGTTTTCGCATGCTGCTCGATTCGCTGCTTGCCATCGACACGCTGTACGTCGTGCTGACCCTGCGCAGCGAGTTCGCGACGCGTCTGATGGAATGGCTCGGCGAGGATCTGCTGCGAGCCTCGCTGGTCGTTCTCGATCCGATCACCTGCGAGGTGGCGCTGCGGGCGATCATCACCGGGCCGGCGGCGGCGCTGGGCGTGCCGGTGCAGGACGAACTGCTGGCGGCGCTGCTGCCGGCGGCAGCTGCTGCCCGGGGAGCGCTGCCACTGATTGCGCTGACCCTCGAGCGACTCTTCGAGCAGCGCGATCCCGTCGAGGGACTGACGCTCGACGCCTACCAGCGAATCGGCGGGCTGGCGAGCGCCATCGGCAGTGTTGCCGCCGACATCGAACGACTGATCGAGGACGATCGCGAGCTGGACGCGGCGTGCTCGCGACTGTTCGCCGGACTGGCAACGGTCATCGACCAGTTGCCGGCTCGCCGCATCTTCGACGTGACAGCGCTGCGTGCCGATCCGCCGCTGGCGCGCCTGGTTGAACTGCTGCGCCGGCAGGGGCTCATCGTCGATAGCGACGACCGCCACATCGAGCTGGCGCACGAGACGCTGCTCAGTCACTGGCCGCGGCTGCGTCACTGGTGTGCGCACTATCGTGACAGCCTGGCGCTGCGGCGGCAGGTCAAACAGGCGGCCCGCGAGTGGCGGCGGATGGGCGAGCAGAACGCCAGACAGCAAGCCGTCGGCGGCAGCCCGGAGGGAAGCGCCGGGCGCTGGCGCTGGGAGCAGCAGCGACCGGCCGTGCTGGCGCTGCACGAACTCGCTCACCGTCCGGCGCCGCCGCCGGATGCCGATTTCACCGATGTCGGCATCACTGCCTGGCGGGACCTCGCCGGCGGCATCGAGAAGTACCTGCACAGTTTCCTGCGGCCGGAACCGCTGGCGCTCATCGACGAGTTGGTGGTGGATGGCACGACGCCGGATCGTCGTGAAGAAATCGGCCTGCGCCTCAACCAGATGGGAGATCCGCGGCGGGGTGTCGGCGTCGCCGCGGACGGTCTGCCCGACATCGCCTGGGTCGACATCGTTGCCGGTGAGGTGGTGCTCGAAGGGCCCGGTCAGCACCGCCTTGCCGTCGATCGGCTGCGTGTGGCGAGGTACCCGATCACCTGGCAGCAGTACGGCACCTTCGTCACGGCTGTCGACGGCTATCGTGACCGGCGCTGGTGGCGCCGGCTGGTGCAGCGCAAGCAGCCCGGCGAGGCACGCTGGGCTGGCAACAACTACCCGGCGATCAACGTCTGCTGGAACGATGCGGTTGCCTTCTGTCGCTGGCTCAGCGCGCGCTGGTGCCTCGCCGGGTCGCAGGTCGTGCGCCTGCCCACCGAGTGGGAGTGGCAGTGGATCGCCCAGGGCGGTGCCAGCCATCGCCGCTACCCATGGGGTGACGACTGGCAGTCGGCGCGTGCCAACAGCCACGAGAGCGGCATCGGCCGCACGATCGCCGTCGGCATGTATCCCCTCGGGGCCGCCACCGGGATGGTCGAAGATCTCTCAGGCAACGTCTGGGAATGGTGCCACAACGAGTACCACGCGCCGGCCAACACGCTGGTCGGCGGCAGTCAGCCACGCGCCCTGCGTGGCGGATCATGGCTCGATTTTCCGGGCGATCTGCGCTGCGGGCGGCGAGAGTCCTTCCCGCCCGACGAGCGCGACGGCGACATCGGCTTCAGGATCGTGCTCGCAGCGCCACTGGATGCCGCTCCCTAGTGCCGCTGGCGGCGGCGGTCACGCCCTCACTGCCAAGGGTCTAGGACTTGCCGAGTCGTTCCGGCAGCAATCCCTGCTCGAGCATTTCCGTTTCCAGCCTGGTCCGCAGCAGCAGCAGGCCACGCAGCGATTGCCGCGCCTTGTCTTCGGCCCATTCGGTATGCACGTCCCCGAGGCAGGCCCGGACGGCTGCCGGGTCGGTCGGGTCGACGCCGCAGATCGCTGCGTAATGATTGATCTCGTGGTCGAGATCATGCAGTTCACGGCGGTAGTTCTCGAAGCCGCTCATCGCGCCCCGCTCCTGCCGGCTGCCCGGTCGCTCTCCACGGTCATTCCCCACCTCCCTCCCGTCATCTGCTCGACGACGAGCACGCCACCGCCCGGTTTCGCGACGGCTGTCGCGGCGAACCGGAATCGGTGATCGATTATAGTCGGTGCGCTGCTTGCGCACACGGCCAGCGAAGCGTGAGCCCAGGTAGCGGCCTGCCCGTCGGCAATCGGCAGACCGAGGCGGCGGATCAACGCCGCGTCGAGTGGCGGCGTGGCAGGCGGTCGGCCGCGGCGGTCGCCGGTTTGCGAGACAGTTCAGGCGTCCGGCCGATCCTGGTCGACCCAGATCAGGCGACTGGTATCGAAACCGAGATCGCGCGCCTGGTCGAGCAGGCGTTGGCGAAGCACGGGTGGCAACTCTCGCTCACGCGAGAGGATCCAGAGGTAGTCGCGGCTCGGGCCGACGACCAGCGACCAGCGGTAGTCGCGCTCGTCGAGCACGGCGACGTGATAGCCGCCGTAGAAGGGTCCGAAGAACGACACCTTGAGCGAGCCGACGCCTGTTTCGCCAAGCGGTAGCGCCTTGCCGACCACTTCCTGCCAGCGGCGCTGCTCCTCGCTGTAGCCGCGGTTGCGCACTTCGATCGCGCCGTCGGGAAGCCGGCGATACTCTGCCGAGACGTTGCTCAGTCCGCGTTCGAACGAATGGTCAAGGCGAGCGATTTCGTACCACTTGCCGAGGTAGCGATCGACCTGAAAGTTGCTCACCGGAGTGATGCCATCCGGAATGCCGGTGCAGGCGCCGAGCAGCAGCGGGCCGCAGAGAAGAAACAGACGCAGGAGGCGCATGATGTCGAACCTGAATGATTGATGGACCAAAGAAGACCGCTATCGTCGGCAGTCGTTCGGGGCGGTCGTTCTCCGAGGGGGCGACAGCGTCTTCCGGGGGCTGCGGGCGGCAGCGGTTCTGCCCGGGTGGCGTGCTAGAATTCGACTCCTATGGAACTCCTGATCAACGGCGAAAGTCGCCTTTTCCCCTCGTCGCTGACGGTCGCGGAGCTTGTCGTGGCGCTCGACCACGGTGGCAAGCGAATCGCTGTCGAACGCAACGGCGAGATCGTTCCGCGCGGCCGGCACGCAGAAACCGCACTCGCCGACGGTGACCGGATCGAGATCGTCGTTGCCGTCGGTGGCGGCTGAGCCTCATCAACAAGCGAAAGACCCATGCACCCTTCACCCCATAGCCTGACGGTCGCCGGCCGGACCTACCGCTCGCGTCTGCTCGTCGGTACCGGCAAGTACAAGGATTTTGCCGAGACGCGGGCAGCGATCGATGCGGCTGGCGCCGAGATCGTCACCGTTGCCATTCGCCGTACCAATATCGGTCAGAATGCCGGTGAGCCGAACCTGCTCGAGGTGCTGCCGCCGTCGCAGTTCACCATCCTGCCGAATACCGCCGGTTGCTACACTGCGGCGGATGCGGTGCGGACGCTGCGCTTGGCGCGCGAACTGCTCGATGGGCACGCGCTGTGCAAGCTCGAAGTTCTCGGCGATCAGACGACTCTCTTCCCGAACATGCCGGAAACGTTGAAGGCAGCGCAAACGCTGGTCAGCGAGGGCTTCGAGGTGATGGTCTACTGTGCCGACGATCCGATCCAGGCGCGCATGCTCGAGGACATCGGCTGCGTCGCGGTGATGCCACTGGCGTCGCTGATCGGTTCCGGGATGGGGATCGTCAATCCCTGGAACCTGCGACTGATCATCGATAATGCCAGGGTGCCAGTCCTCGTCGATGCCGGCGTCGGTACCGCGTCGGATGCGGCGATCGCCATGGAACTTGGTTGCGACGGCGTGCTGATGAATACCGCCATCGCCCATGCGCGTGATCCAGTGCTGATGGCGAGTGCGATGAAAAAGGCGGTCGAGGCCGGGCGCGAGGCTTTCCTCGCCGGTCGCATGGCACGCAAGCATTACTCGGCGGACCCCTCGTCACCGACGACCGGATTGATCGGCGCCTAGCCATGGCGGGTGGCGAGACGGTGGATCGCGCCGGTGGCGTGGCGCACATCCGCAGTTTCGTGCGGCGGCAGGGGCGCCTGTCGAACGCCCAGCAGCGCTATCACGAGCAGATGATGGCGCGCATCGGTGTTCCCTACGGCGTGACGCCGGTCGATCTCGACCTGCTGTTCGGCCGTACGGCGGCCCGGATCCTCGAGATCGGCTTCGGCATGGGCGAGACTTCGGCGGCGATCGCGGCGGCGCATCCGGAAAACGACTATCTCGGCGTCGAAGTCCATACGCCGGGGGTCGGCAGTCTGTGCAAGCTGGTCGCCGAGCTGCGACTGACGAACGTGCGTATCGTCCAGCACGACGCGGTCGAGGTGCTGCGCGACATGCTCCCGCCGGCCTCGCTCGACGGAGCGCACATCTTCTTCCCCGATCCCTGGCCGAAGACGCGTCACCACAAGCGGCGCCTGCTGCAGCCGGCCTTCGTGTCGCTGCTCGTCAGTCGCCTGCGTCCGGGTGCTTACGTTCACTGTGCCACCGACTGGGAGGAGTACGCGCAGCAGATGCTGGCGGTCCTGTCGGCCGAGACGCTGCTCGACAATACCGCCGCCGATTTTGCCCCGCGTCCGGCCTACCGGCAGCCGACGCGCTTCGAGCAGCGCGGCCTGCGTCTGGGACATGGCGTTTGGGATCTGCTGTTTCGCCGGCGGCAGGATTCACTGCAGGCGGAAGATCACCGGCAGGATCAGCTCGCGTGACTGCGCCCAGTTGGCCCGACCCATGGCGTAGGCCGCTTTTACCGCAGCCTGGTCGAGGATGGCGTGGCCGCTGCTGGCAGCGAGCTGAACGTCGACGATGCTGCCATCGTCGGCAAGCCTGAGGAGCACCCGGACCTCGCCTTCAAGGCCACGGGTGACCGCTTCGGGCGGGTAGTACAGGTGTTGCGAGAGCTTGCGTTGCGCTGCGTCGAGCTGGCGTCGGGCAGCCGCCCTCGTCGTGGCCGTTGCCGTCGCGGCGACCGGCCGCGGTGGCGGTGCGGCTGCCGCCGGCGACGGGTCGCTGGACAGGGTGTTCTTCAGCAGCGGCTCGTCGCTGGCGGGTCCCGGCCGGGTGAGCGGCGGCAGCGAAGCCTGCAGCCGCGGTGTCGGCGGTGGCCGGAATTCGACGACGTTCCACCACAGCACGGCGGCGTGCAGGAGGAGCGAGATGGCAAGGGCGGCAAGCAGGTGAAACGGCATGAGCCTGACATTGTGAACCAAAACTGCCGGTGGCGACACCGCGAGATGCGGCTGCCTGGCGTGATCGAGATCGGGTGGAGGAATGGAACGTGAGTGAGCTCATCGGCAGGCCGGGTGCCTGCCTGCTGCTGATTTGTTGCCTGCTGGCTGCACCGGTGGTGGCGCAGGTGCCGACACCCTCTCCGGCCAGCTTCGAGTTTGCGGTCGAGCGGGGCGATCTGCGCACCGTCAGGCGCTGGCTCGAGCAGGGGTTGAATCCGGAATACGAGGCGGCCCACATCGGTACCGGCCTGATGGTCGCCGCTTGGTATGGCAACATCGAGATGATGGAGCTGTTCGTCGGACACGGTGCCGATGTCCGTCGCGTCAACCGGCATGGCGAACAGCCGCTGCAGCTCGCCGCCTGGGGCGGCCATCTCGAGGCGGTCAAGTGGCTGCTCGAGCGCGGTGCCCCGCTCGATCGCCAGGGCAGGCAGTGGGGCGCGCTGCACTATGCGGTCTTCAACGGTCACGGCAAGGTGGTCAAGGACCTCATGGCGCGGGGTGCGAACATCAACGCGCGTGCCCCGAACGGCGCGACGCCGCTGATGATGGCCGCGCGCGAAGGGCACATGGAACTGGCGCGGGGATTGCTCGAAGCCGGGGCCAACGCCAGCCTGCAGAGCGACTGGGGCGACAGTGCGCTGACGATGGCGATGCGCTACAACCATCTGCGGCTGGCGAAGATGATCTCGTCGCCGGAAGAGTTCGCGCTGGTGGCCAAGGCGCCACCCGAGAGTTTCGGCGAAGCCAACCGTTCGGCTGCGCTGCCGCCGACGGTCGAAGCGATCATGCGCGAGATCAGGGCGGCGGAAGCCGAGGGGCGGCCAAGCGAGGAACTGCACGAGAAGTTGCGTGCCGCAGTCAACGAGCTGCGTCGAGCCGGCCCGCAGCCGCCGCTGGCGCAGCGACCGATGCCCCGCCCGTACCAGCCGCGCTCGATGGTCATCACGGCGCGCCGTTCGCAACCGGCTGCGGAACGTGTGCAGGTCGTGGTCGATGGCGCGCCGGGGGGGTCGGCAGCCGCGGCGAGCGGGTCGGCTGCGCTTGTCGGGAAG
>DDUX01000116.1:0-1824 GCA_002345025.1 Candidatus Accumulibacter iunctus
CTCCCCCTCCCCCCCACTCCCCCCTTCTCTGTACAAGTAACAAGCCCCCGCCGCCCCCCCCCCCCCCCCCCCCCCCCCCGGGGGGGGGGGGGGGGGGGGGGGGGGGGGGGAAACGGTCATGACCTTCATCATTACGGGTGTCTCAACAGTCATGACCGTTAGCCCGGCCATCAGAACTTTCCACTGTCGCGCCTGTCCCGGCAGCAAGCGGACCGGCAACCCCGAGTGCAGCCGGCAAGGCAGCGGGCCGGCGCGACTGCGGTGGCGGCGGCTGCCCGATGCTGCCGGGGAAGCGGCAGCAGGAGGCGGTCGCTGGCCGGGAGATTGTAATCCAGGTGCGGGACTTCGCGCAGGTGCCAGTCGGCAGGTCGCTCTGGCGACGCGGGAGATGTTCGCCGGCTGCTTTCCGTTGCCGTTGCGACCGCTCGGGTACCGCAGTATCGACGCGCTGCTGCACCGCTTCGCCGGACGACGCGGCAGCGAGGCTGCATCCGCTGGTGCGCCGGCTGCGTATCGTTCACCGGCGGCTGCTTGCCGTTCGCTGCTGCCGCATACCCGACCTATGGAGGAGGATGGAACAATGATCAGAATCATGGCGCGGATCACTGCCCGCCCGGGGTGGGCGGAGAAACTGCAGCCGGTGCTCGAGGAGCTGGCGGCCGCGAGTCGCCACGACGCTGGCTGCCTCGGCTACGAGTTGCTGCACAACCAGGACGATGCCAGCGAGTTCGTCACCGTCGAGCAGTGGTCCGATCAGACGGCAGCCGACGCACATCTGGCAACGGCGCATGTTGCCCGGGCGATCGAGCGCGCCGGCGAACTGCTGGCGCAGCCGCCATTGATCCATCGTTTCCGCCGGCTGGCCTGAGGAAGCGCGATGACCGGCGAGCAACCGTTGCCGGCGGCGGCCGGCCTTGTCGCGCGGTCGGCGAGCGAACGCCGGCCACCACCCCACAATGTGGCCGGTTGGCTGCGTGCCTGCGGCTCGCTGGCGGTGCTGGCCGGGTTCGCCTACCTGCTGCTGCTGGCCTGGGTCTACCATCACCAGGAACGACTGATCTTCCGGCCGGCGCCGCTCGCGGCAACGCACCGATTCGATCTGGCGGACGTCCATGAGCTCAGCATTCCGGTCGCCGGTGCCACGCTGTCGGCGCTGCATCTGCGCCTGCCGAATCCGCGTGGCCTGATCTTCTTCCTGCACGGCAACAGCGGCAACGCCGCCGACTGGCTGTCGAGCACCGACTTCTACCGCGCCGCGAACTATGATCTGCTGCTGCTCGACTATCGCGGCTATGGCAAGAGCGGCGGCCGCATCGAGAGTGAGGAACAACTGCGCGCCGACGTGCGCACCGCCTGGCAGGCGATCGCGCCAGCCTACGCCGGCAGGCGGACGGTGATCTACGGCCGCTCGCTCGGCACGGCGCTGGCGGCGGGCCTCGCCGCCGAGGTGCGGCCCGACCTGACGATCCTCGTCTCACCGTATTGCAGCATGCGGCAGCTGATGCGGCAGCATCATCCACTGCTGCCACCGGCGCTGCTGCGCTACCCGCTGGCAACCTGTGCCGATGCGGCACGCATCGACGGGCCGTTGCTGCTGGTGCACGGGGACAGCGACACGCTCATCCCGATCGCGCACAGCGAAGAGCTCGCGGCAACGGTGCCCCATGCCAAGCTGTTGCGCCTGGCCGGCGCCGCGCATGCCGACGTGCATCGCTTTCCGGCCTATGGCGCGGAACTCATGCGAGCGCTGCAGGCACTGCCACCAACGGTCATGACGTTGAGACACCCGTGATGATGAAAGTCATGACCGTTCCCCTCATCCCC
>DDUX01000116.1:2096-9027 GCA_002345025.1 Candidatus Accumulibacter iunctus
GCGTGCGGGAGAAGGGAGATTCGAGAAGCTGGCGGCGAGGGCGCCCGGCATCGCAGGCTGTGTCGTCCTGAGTGACCGCGCCCACATGCCGCAAGGCAGCCTGCCCGGTCTCTTGTGCTACGAGGATCTGCTTGCCGGGCAGTCGAGCGACTTCGAGTGGCCGCAGTTCGACGAAAACAGTGCCTCGTCGCTCTGTTACACCTCGGGGACGACCGGCCACCCGAAGGGGGTGCTCTACTCGCACCGCTCGTCGGTGCTGCATTCCTGGGCCGCCTGCGCGGTCGACGGGCTGGCGATCGGCGCCCCACGAAAGCGTCCTGCAGGTGGTGCCCGCGAGGAGGGCGGCGGCAACGTGGATGCTGCGGGCTTCTTCGACACCGGCGACGTGGCGACGATCGACGCCGACGGCTACAAGCAGATCACCGACCGCGCCAAGGACGTGATCAAGTCGGGTGGCGAGTGGAGGGCGGCCGGCGAGAGGCCACGATGCCTGGCGCGGGCTGCCGCCGCGTGATGCGCCGGCGGCGATCTCGCCACCGGGCAGGGCGCTCAGAAGAGGCGCTCGAGGTGTTGCAGGAGCCCGCGTTCGCTGACGAAGCTCAGGTCGTACATGGCGGTCAGGCCCTTGGCGATCTCGTCTTCGAGGCCGGCGACGCAGAGGATGACGTTGCTGCCGCTCAGGCCGAGGCGCTTGCGCAGCCTCACATACTTTTCGATGTCCTGGCGATACTCACCGCTCTTGCATTCGATCAGGATCGGCAACTCGCTGTCGAGCAGCAGGAACACGTCGACTTCGAACTGCGCGCCGTCGGCGAACGTCAGCCCGAGGTTGCGGGCACACGAGAACTGCTTGCCAAGCTCGGTGGCACGCTCGATGCAGGTCATCAGGGCAAACCATTCCAGCCATTCACCGTTGAAGAAATGGCGAATGGCGGGGGCGGTCTGCACGACGAGCAGCAGATGGTTCTTCTGCTTGTTGGGAATCGTCTTGGCAACGAAGGAGTATTCGTAGAGCTGCTGGCAGAAGCTCGTCAGACGCCGCACATCGCTCGGCGATTTGCCATCGAAGGGGATCACCGTGCTCGCGTAGCCTTTCTGCTGAGCCCAGCGGATGCGGTCGAGGACCTGGTCCAGCAACAGCAGGTCGCGGCCGATCAGGGCTGCGACTTCGTCGAAGAAGCCGCTCGTATCAACCGCCTGCGCCGCGATCTCGACTGCGATCTGCCGCTGCCTGAACCAGTCGGCAATCGGTTGATGTTGCTCGCAGCTCGTCATTCGATCGCTATTCGACAGATCGACTTCTGCGGGTGGCATCGCGGAAGCCGCTGGCACCGCTGCCGTCGCCACGCCGGCGGCGGCTTCGGTGGTGAGGCGAATCACCTCGCGCTGGGCGGTGAAATACTTCTCGAGCAGCCGGGTGACAAAGAACAGGGTCGGGTAGACCTGCGTCGGGTTGCCACACTGCGGGCAGGCGAGCATCAGACCAATCTCGCTGTCGGCCTGTTCCTGCAGGTGAGCGCATTTGTTGCAGCGGATGATTGCCATGGTCGGAGGAGGCTCAGTGGGATTCGGCAACCGCCGGCGGTCGCCAGGAGTCACGGCGGCACGTCGTGCGTTCGGCAGCGGCACTCACGCCCGGGGATCGACGCGCGCGCCCATCGCCTCGCCCATGCGGACCGGGCGGGCCGGTGACCAGTCGGGATTGAAGTGCAGCACCTCGGCAGGAAAGAGCATCACCACCGTCGACCCGAGCAGGAAACGGCCCATCTCCTCGCCCTTCCTGAGCATGACCGTCTGCGTTTCATAGGACCATTCGCGCAGTGCACCGCTGCGTGGCGGGTTGACGGTGCCGTGCCAGACCGTCGCCATGCTGCCGACGATCGTCGCCCCGACGAGGACGAGGACGAAGCTGCCAAACTCGGTCTCGAAGACACAGACGACGCGTTCGTTGCGGGCGAAGAGGCCCGGCACGCCGCGTGCCGTCGTCGGGTTCACCGAGAAGAGCGCGCCCGGGACATGGATCATTCGCGTCAGGCGGCCGTCGACCGGCATGTGGATGCGGTGATAGTCACGCGGGCTGAGGTAGAGTGTGGCGAACATGCCATTGGTGAACCGTGCGGCGAGCCCGCTGTCGCCACCCAGCAGCGCAGTCGTCGTGTACTGGTGGCCCTTGGCCTGGAAAATCTGGTCGCGCTCGATGGCGCCGAACTGGCTGATTGCACCATCGACCGGACAGAGCAGGTCGGCGTCGGCCAGCGGCCGGGCACCGGGTCGCAGGGGCCGCGTGAAGAACTCGTTGAAGCTGCGGTAGCTGACCGGATCGGTGTCGACCGCCTCACTCAGATCGACGCCGTAGCGGCGGACGAACCAGCGGATGACGCGGGTCGTGAGACTGCCCGACTCGCTCTCTGCGAGCTTTCCGGCGAGGATCGTAAGTGCTTGTTTCGGGATCAGGTACTGGGCGAATACGGCGAGACGGTCAGGCACGATGGCATCCGTGGGAGTTGAGTGCGAAATTATAGTGCTTCGTGCCCGGCGGCGGGGCTGCGTCCGCTCCGCGGGCCGCGGGCACGTTCCCGGCGCGCCAGGGCGCCTGCCCTCGTGTGTCGCGTGTTGTCGTGGCAAGGCGACGACCGTCGGCGAAGTCGGCAGACGCGGAATCTGGACGATGCTTCGCGCGGGCTGCCACCGGCGGACTTCAGTGGTATAAGTCCACCGATGGACGATGAACGTTTCCCGTCGCGGCCGCGTCCGGCGGCCGCCTACCGCTACTACGATCTGGTGATGGCGGCTTTCGTCGCCGTCTACCTGTGCTCCAACCTGATCGGACCGGCAAAGGCGGCACAGCTGACGCTGCCGCTGTTCGGGCAGGTGAGCTTTGGTGCCGGTGTCCTGTTCTTCCCGATCTCGTACATCTTCGGCGACATCCTCACCGAGGTCTACGGCTACGCGCGGGCGCGGCGGGTGATCTGGGCCGGCTTCGCGGCAATGGCTTTCGCTTCGGCGATGGCCTGGATCGTCGTGCAGTTGCCGCCGGCTCCCGAATGGCACAACCAGGCGGCCTATGAGATTGCCTTCGGTTCGACCTGGCGCATCGTGCTGGCTTCGCTGGTCGCCTTCTTCTGCGGCGCGTTCGTCAACTCCTTCGTCCTTGCCCGGATGAAGGTCCTCACCCGCGGACGCTGGTTGTGGACGCGGACGATCGGGTCGACGATCGTCGGCGAGGGAGTCGACTCGGCGCTGTTCTACCCGCTGGCCTTCTACGATTCCGGTCTGATCCCGAACGAGATCCTGTGGCAGCTGATGCTGTCGCAATTCGTCGTCAAGGTGATGGTCGAGGTGGTGTTCACGCCGGTGACCTACCGGGTGGTGCAGGCGCTGAAGCGGGCCGAGAACGAGGATTACTACGACCTGCGGACCGACTTCACCCCCTTCAGACTGAAGGCCTGAGGCGCCGCCCGCACGGCGCTGCCGCTGCCTGCGGCGGCGCTTGCGGGGCCGGTTCAGGGTGGCGTTGTCCGGCGCTTCTCGATCAGCAGACAGTGCATCAACTGGCGCTCGGCCAGGCTCGCTTCCCCGGCCATGTCGCTGCCGAGGAAATGCCGGCGAAAGGCGGTCAGCGCCGCCGCCGGGTCGGTGACATCGTAGCCGATCGCCTGCAGGGCGAGTGACGGCTCGACAGGAACGAGCTCCTGGCCTGGCGGCTGTTCGTGGCACCAGAGACCGAATCCCGCGGTCGCCAGACGTTGCCACGGGAAATCGCGACCCGGATCGACCTTCCGGCCCGGAGCGACGTCGCCATGGCCAAGGACATTGCGCGCCGGAATCCGGTAGCGTTCCCGCAGATCGCTCAACAGTTGCAGGAGACGTTCGATCTGTGCTTCGGGGTAGGGCTCGGCCCCGGTGTTGTCGAGCTCGATACCGATCGACGCCGAGTTGAGATCGCCATTGCCTCCCCAGTAGGAGACACCGGCATGCCAGGCACGCCGGTCCTCGTCGACCAGCTGATAGAGCGTGCCGTCACGGCCGATCAGGTAGTGCGAACTGACGGCGCGCGCGGGATCGGTCAGCGTCCTCAGTGCATGCTCGACATTGCTGCTCGTGGTGTCGTGCAGGATGACGTAGTTCGGTCGGCGGGCGTTGTGGTTTGGCGACGGAACCGGAACGATCCCGGCGGCCGGGCCGGCAGGCACGCTGCCGCAGCCGGCGAGGATGGTGACCGCAACTCCGAGACAGGCGAGACGCCGCACGACCGGCGGCGGCCGCTCGCGGGTGCGCCATGGCACGCACGCCGGACGCCGCAGGCAGACGCTCATGCCGTGTTCGACGCACCGGCCGGCGCTGCGCTGCTTGCCGCATGCGCCGTCGTCAGGCACTGTTCGAACGCCCTGACGACGCGCAGGTCGCCGTCGACTGCCGGTGCGGCAGCACGGATGGCAGCGCGCAGGGCGTTGCGGCGGTCGTCGTCGCGACTGTCCAGCGCCAGGCGGGCGGCGATGGCAACGTACTCGTCGGCCGACGACGCAATGGTTGCCGGCAGGCCTGCCTGGCGCAGCAGGCCGGCGGCGAGTCGCTGGCGCATGTAGCGGCCCTCGAGGGTGACGATCGGCAGGCCGCGATGCAGCGCCATCCAGGCTGTCGTATAACCGGAGAAGGCCGGGCAGTCGAGATAGACATCGCAGAGATCGAGCAGCGAGAGGAAGCTGGCTGGTGAAAGCCAGGGGATGAGCAGAACATGCCCGGTGGGATCGAGCCCGCAGCCACGGAATGCCGACTCGAGGCGGGTGACGATGAGGTCGGTGGCCCACGGGCAAACCGGATCGCGCAGGATGATGAAGACGCAGGCGCCGCTGGCGGCGGCGATTCTGGCGGCGATTCTGGCGTAGATCTCGTCGTCGGCCGGATCGAACTTGATTGCCCGCTGCGCGATCAGGAAGCGGGGCCCCTGCATCCCGCGCAGGTGGGTCGCGGCATCATCCGGGATCGGTTCCGCCATCAGCGGCAGGGCGGTCGTGCAGCAACCGGTCCCCGGCAGGCGGATCAGTCGCTCGCGGTAGTGGGCGTCGGCGTCCGGGGGTTCGAGCAAATCTCCGGAAAGGAAGAGATCGATACTCGGCAGACCAGTGGTGATCGGGTGCCCCCAGCCGGCCATCTGCAGCGGTGCCAGACGATGTGCGGCGAGGAAGTAGCAGAGCGAAGACATGCCGATCTCCGGGTAGAAGATCGCATCGGGGCGGTCTACGGCAGCGGCCGCCAGCCAGCCGGCGGCATCGGCGACCGTCTGCCGGTCGCGCCAACCGTCCACCAGGCCGCGGGCGAAGGCGGTTTCCTCGTCCTCGCTGTTGCCGAGGTGATAGACGAGCAGTTCGACGCGCTGCCGGTCGATGTGCAGCAGCAGGCCGCGGAGGACGATGTTCCAGACCGAATGCCAGCGCACATGGTGCGAGACGATGAGCAGGCGAATCCGCGAGCGCGGCGGCGGCTGCAGATGCGCCTGCGGGCCGAGGCATTCGCCGACGAGATCGGCGTAGCGCGAGAGCAGCCCGACATGGTTGCCGTTCCGATACGCCAGGAAGAACGCCTGCTGTGTCGCCGCCAGGTCGGCAGCGGAGAGCTGCGGCCGCTGCCCGGCGTGCAGCCAGCCGGCGAGCTCTGCGAGCGCGCTGGCGAAACTCGCCGCGACGCCAGCCGCTTCGTCGGCGTTCTGCGCGAGTACTGGCAGCGCAGCGGTGGCGAGCGCGAGGCGCGCGCTGGCGCGCCCGGGTTGCAGCTCGAGGACGCGCAGGTAGCAGGCGCGCGCTTCCGATGCGCGCCCGAGTTCCTGCAGTACGCTGCCGAGTCGCTCGAGAATGACCGTGTTCTGCGGTTCCGCCTGCAGGGCCTGGCGATAGCACGCTGCCGCTTCGGCAAAGCGGTTCTGCTCGACGAACAGCCTGCCCAGGTTGGCATTGACCGTCGGCAGGCCGGGGCTGATCTCGAGGCATCGGCGGTAACACTCGCTTGCCTGGGCGGTCTGTCCGAGCTCCTGCAGCACGTTGCCGAGGCCTTCGAGCGCCGGTATCCACGTCGGTTCGGCCTGCAGCGCGGCGACGAAGCATTCTCTGGCTTCGGCGAGGCGAGCCGAACGGAGCAGGACGTTGCCCAGGCAGAAGTGCGCCGCTGGCGCCGCCGGTGCGAGCTGCAGCGCACGGCGACAGAGGGCTTCGGCCTCGGCGAACCTGCCGAGCTCGCCGAGCGTGAGCGCGAGCGCAACCAGCCCGTCGACAAAATCCGGGGCACGAGCGGGAAGCTGCCCGAGATGCTGCGCCGCTTCGTCGAAGCTGCCGAGCATCCGCAGCGTATCGCCGAGGTGGAAGAGGGAAAGCGGATTCTCGGGCTGGATGGCGAGCGCACGACGGAAGCTGGCGACCGCATCAGGCAGGTGTGAGTGGGCGATTAAGGCTCGGCCGAGACCGGTCTGGGCATCCCAATCCTGCGGTGACAGCGTCGCCGCCCGCTGCCAGGCAGCCAGCCCGCTCGTTCCCTGTGCCTCCATGCTGGCAGCGAGCAGCCCCCAGAGGAAGCCGGACTGCGCTGCGGTCTCGAGCAGGCGGCGAAGCAGCGAAGCGAGTTCGGCAAAGCGACCGCTGCGGTACATGGCGAGGAGTTGCTCCTGGTCGATGGCCGCCGGCCCACTACGCGGATTGCGGCTGCCGTCATCGCGGCCGAGGCAGCAGCTCTTGTACTTCCTGCCGCTGCCACAGGGACATGGGTCGTTGCGCCCGGGCCTCATCGGCACACGCTCGACGGATTCGGAATCCAGTTCATCAGCGAAGTGTATTCCCGCCCATGAAGGACGGTCAATCGGCGACTCGACGCCAGCCGCCGGCGATCGGCATCGGGCAGCGTCTCGGGCAGCGTCTCGGGCAGCGGCGGCGGCGGCAGCGGGGGC
>DDUX01000070.1:0-78822 GCA_002345025.1 Candidatus Accumulibacter iunctus
TCCTCCCCGGCCCCCGCCCTCCCGCCCCCCCGCCGGTCAGGACGGCGGCGGGCCAGACACCCCCCCCCCCCTCCCCCCCCGACAACGCCGTCCCGCCGCGGCGTCTGCGCGTCGATGCCGCCCCCTTCGCGGCCGAACCCGCCGCCGCGCGCGCCCGCCTCGAAGCCGCACGCGCCGTCTCGCGCTACAACCAGGCCATCGGAGTCCTGCCATGAATCCCCTGCGACACGCCATCGCCGCCCTCGTCTGCGCGGCCGCACTGCTCCTCCCAGCCCCGTCGGCATCCGCCGCCGAGGCGGCTCGCCCCTCCTTCGAGGCACACAGCGAGGTGTTCGAACTGGTCGGCCGCATCAATGACGGTCGCCTGACACTGACGCTCGACGACTGGGCGAGCAACGAGCCCATCACCGGCGCGCGGATCGAGATCGACTTCGCCGGCCACCTCGGCCTTGCCGAGGCCCAGGCCGACGGCACGTACACGCTCGACGCCGCCTCTTTCGCCGCACCGGCCACCTACCCACTGACGATCACCGTCACCGCTGGCGAGCAAAGCGACCTGCTCGCGACCGACCTCGTCGTCGGCGATTCTGCCGCGACGAGCGCCATTGCGGCCGGAATCGGCATCAAGGAGATCGGCATCGCCGCGACATTGACGCTGCTTGGCGCCGTCGTGGCCGTCCGGCTGCGCCGGCGCAAGGGAGAGGCCGCATGAACGCCACGACAGTTCTGCAACGCACGCTCCAGCCACTCCTCTTCGCCGCCAGCCTCGTCGCCAGTGCCGGTCTGGCGCACGAGGGCCACGTTCACGGCGACGAACCGGCGCCCGCGCTGACCCGCGGCGACGGTCCGCAACGACTTGCCGACGGCAACGTCTTCCTGCCCAAGACGACCCAGCGCCAGCTCGCACTGCGCACGCAGATCACCGGGAGCGGCGAGCATCCCGTCACCGTCGAACTCGCCGGCAAGGTGGTGCTCGATCCGGGTAGCGGCGGCCGTGTGCAAGCGATGAATACCGGCCGCGTCGAAGCGCCGGCGGGGGGCATTCCGTCGCTCGGCAAGGCAGTGAAGAAGGGAGAACTGCTCGCCCGCGTCCATCCAGCCGTCTCGCCGCTCGAGCTGGGCGGACAGAGGGCGCAGGCCGCCGAACTGCGCGCTGCGCTCGGCGTCGCCGAAAGGCGCCTGGCGCGACTGCGCGAGCTGGAAGCAACCGTCGCGCGCAAGGACGTCGATGCCGCCGAGGCCGACGTGCAGAGTCTGCGCGAGCGCCTCGCCGCCATCACCAGGAGCATCTCGCAGCCCGAGGATCTGCGCGCGCCAGTCGCTGGCGTCGTCGCTTCGGCCAGCGTGGTTGCCGGCCAAGTGGTCGAGGCGCGGGAACTGCTGTTCGAGATCGTCGACCCGGCCAACCTGCGCGTCGAGGCGCTGGCCTACGACCCACGGCTCGCCGCCGAGATTGCCGGCGCCTACGGGAGTGCCGGACCGGGTCAGGAGGTGCTGCTCACCTTCGTCGGCGCCGGCCGCTCGCTGCGCGAGCAGGCGATCCCGCTGCTCTTCCGTGTCGACGGCGGAACGGCAACGCTGGCACTGAACCAGCCACTGCGGGTGATCGCCCAGACACGCTCGCCGATCAAGGGCGTGCCGCTGCCGGCTGCGGCGGTCGTGAAGAGCTCCGCCAACCAGGAAATCGTCTGGGTGAAGACGAGCGCCGAACGCTTCGCACCGCGCCCGGTACGCACACAGCCGCTCGACGGCACGCGCGTCGCCGTCATCGACGGGCTGGAGGCCGGCGTGCGCGTCGTCGTCCAGGGCGCGGCACTGCTCAATCAGGTGCGCTGAAAATGAACCCACCCTCATGTTCACGACGTTCGCTGGCCCCCGCGGCGGCACAGGCCACCTTTGCCGTGAAAGTCGCTCGGCAGCTCGCGCACCTCCCCTCTGCCGCTTCTCGGAGAGGGGTCGGGGGCGACGGAACGGTCATCGCTTCCATCCGTTCCAGGGTGGATCGGGAAGCCATGACCGTTGGGACGGACCGCCAGGATGCCTGCCATGTTTAGGACCATCGTCGAAAAGAGCCTGTCGCAACGCCTGCTGGTACTGGCGGTGGCCATCGTCCTCATCCTCTATGGCGCGCTGGTCGTGCAGAAGACGCCGGTCGACGTCTTCCCCGACCTGAACAAGCCGACAGTCACGCTGATGACCGAAGCAGGCGGCATGGCGCCGGAGGAAGTCGAGGCACTGATCACCTTCCCGATCGAGACGGCGATGAACGGCATGGCCGGCGTCGCCTCGGTGCGCTCGGTGTCGTCGGCCGGGCTGTCGATCGTCTACGTGCAGTTCGACTGGGAGGTCGAGATCTACCGCGCGCGGCAGATGATCGCCGAGCGCCTGTCGCTGATCCAGTCGCAGCTGCCGCCAGGCGTGGTGCCGCACATGGGACCGGTGGCGTCGATCATGGGCGAGATCCTGCTCATCGCGATCCCCATCACAGCGCCCACCGCGGCAGCGATCGAGCCCGCGGCAGGTGCCGCGCCGGCAGCCGCCCAGCGGCCGGCGATGGCGGCTCGCGAGTACGCCGACTGGGTGCTGCGTCCGCGCCTCCTGACGATCCCCGGCGTCGCCCAGGTCATCCCGATCGGCGGCGAGGTGCGCCAGTTCCAGGTGCAGCCGGACACCGTGCGCATGGCCGCGCTCGGCATCACGCTCGACCAGGTCGATGACGCGCTGCGCGGCTTCGCGGCAAACACCAGCGGCGGTTTCCTCGAACTCAACTCGCGCGAATACCTGATCCGCAACCTTGGCCGTACCAGCCGGCTGGAAGACCTGCAGCGCCTGCCGCTCACGGCCAGGAACGGCCAGCCGATCCTGCTCGCGCAGGTGGCGTCGGTCGGCTTCGCGCCGGCAATCAGGCGCGGCGACGCGGGCCTCAACGGCCAGCCAGCGGTGATCCTGTCGGTGCAGAAGCAGCCGGCCGCCGACACCGTCGCGCTGACGCGGCAGGTTGAAGCGGCGCTCGCCGAGCTGAAGGGCGGATTGCCGGTTGGCATGGCGGCGCCGCGCGTCACCTTCCGCCAGGCCGACTTCATCGAGGCCAGCATCCGCAACCTCGAGTGGAAACTGGCCGCCGCTGCCGTCTTCGTCGCCGCCGTGCTCTATCTCTTCCTCGGCAACCTGCGCGCGACACTGATCTCGCTGACCGCGATCCCCGTCTCGATCCTCACCGCGGCCCTGGTGTTCCGCTACTTCGGGCTGTCGATCAATACGATGACGCTCGGCGGGCTGGCCATCGCCATCGGTGAACTGGTCGACGACGCGGTGGTCGACCTCGAGAACATCATCCGCCGCTTGCGCCAGAACCGCCAGAAGCCGGCACCGGAACCCCCGCTGCGGGTGATCGTCAACGCCTCGAACGAGGTGCGCTCGGGAATCGTCGTGTCGACGCTGATCATCGCCCTCGTCTTCGTGCCGCTCTTCGCCCTGCCCGGACTCGAGGGCCGCTTCTTCATCCCGCTCGGCGTCGCCTACCTGACGGCGATCCTCGCCAGCCTCGTCGTCTCGATCACGCTGACGCCGGTGATGGCCTGGTACCTGCTGCGCCATGGCGAGGCGTCGATGCATGGCGATACGCGCTTCGTCGCATGGCTGAAGTCGCACTACCGACGCGGGCTGGAAACGGCGCTGGCCGAGCGCAAGCGGGTCATCGGTGCCGCTGCCGTCGCTGCCCTGCTGGCGGCAGCGAGCGTCCCCTTCTTCGCCACCACCTTCCTGCCCCCCTTCAACGAGGGCGCTGCCTTCGTCGGCCTGCGCCTCAACCCCGGCATCACGCTCGCCGAATCGGTGAAGATCGGGACGCTCGCCGAGCAGCTCGTGCGCGAGGTGCCGGAAGTGACTTACGTCGGACGCCGCTCGGGCCGCGCCGAACTCGACGAGCACGCCGAGGGCGTACACGTCTCCGAGCTCGACATGCGCCTCAAGCCTGGCCGTCCGCCGTCGCAGATCCACGCCGACCTGCGCACGCGGCTCGCTTCGTTGCCGGCTACGGTCAGCATCGGCCAGCCGATCTCACACCGCATCGACCACATGCTCTCCGGAGTGCGTGCGCAGGTCGCCATCCGCATCGTCGGCGACGACCTCGACGTGCTGCGCGGCGAAGGTGCAGCGCTGCGCGACCGGCTGGCGACGATCCCGGGGCTCGCCGACCTCGAGCTGGAAAAGCAGGTACTGGCGCCGCAGATCAAGGTGCGCGTCGACTACGCGCGCGCCGAACAGTACGGCGTATCGGCTTCCGCCCTGCTCCGACAGCTGCAGACGCTGATCGATGGCGAGCAGCTCGGCCAGGTGATCGAGGGGGCGCGCCGCTTCGCACTGGTGCTGCGCCTGCCGGAAGAGGCGCGCGGGCTCTCGGGACTCGCCAACCTGATGATCGAGACGCCAAACGGCCGCGTGCCGCTCGCGCGCGTGGCGACCATCGAGGACGGCGACGGGCCGAACCAGATCAGCCGCGACAACGGCCGCCGGCGCATCGTCGTCTCGGCCAACGCGCAGGGCCGCCCGCTCTCCGACGTGGTCGAGGACGTGCGCCGCGTCATCGCCGAGACGAAGCTGCCGTCGGGCTACTTCATCACCATCGATGGCCAGTTCCGTGCGCAGGAGGAAGCCGCCCGCATCATCGCCGTGCTGGCGCTGATCTCGCTCGGCCTGATCTTCATCGTCCTCTACAGCCGCTACCGCTCGGCCATCCTCGCCGCACTGGTGATCGCCAACGTGCCGCTGGCACTGATCGGCAGCGTCATCGGCCTGTGGCTCTCGGGCCAGCCACTGTCGATCGCGACGCTGATCGGCTTCATCACGCTCGCCGGCATCGCCACCCGCAACGGCATCCTCAAGCTCTCGCACTACGCCAACCTGGTTCGCTTCGAAGGCGAGACCTTCGGCCGCCAGCTGGTCATCCGCGGCTCGCTGGAGCGCCTGACGCCGGTGCTGATGACGGCGCTGGTCGCCGCCTTCGCGCTGGCGCCGCTGCTCTTCGAGGCCGAGGCGCCGGGCACCGAGATCCTGCACCCGGTGGCGGTCGTCATCTTCTCCGGCCTGATTTCCTCCACCCTGCTCGACGCCTTCGTGACGCCGGCGCTGTTCCTCGCCTTCGGCGAGAAGCCGCTCGCCCAGCTGCTCGAATCGCATCAGGGCGAAACATTCTGAAAGCCTGCGAACTTCCCGACGAAAGGAGCCTCACCATGAAGATACTGCTTCCCATCGCCCTCGCCGCGCTTGTCGCGGCCACCGCCGCGGTCGCCCACGAGGACCATGGCAAGCCACGCTTCGGCGGCGTCGTCGCCGATGCCGGGCACTATCAGGCAGAACTCGTCGCCCGCAGCGAGACTCTGACCATTCATGTCACCGAGCACGGCACCCCGGTGCCGACGGCGGCTGGATCGGCCAGGCTGACGCTGCTCGTTGGCGGCAAGAAGACCGAGGTCGCAATGGCACCGGCCGGCAACAACCGTTTCGAGGCGAAGGGTACCTTCGACCTCAAGGGCGCCAAGGCAGTCGCCACACTCAATGTGCCGGGGAAGCCGCCGAAGACGTTGCGCTTCGCGCTCGACGACACCCCTGCAAGACACTGAGGAGTCCACGATGAAAGCATTGCTTGCCGCCCTGCTCGCCACCACCACCCTCGCAAGCACGCCACTCGGCGCCGCCGACCAGCCCGAAGTCGAGGTCTACAAGAGCCCGTATTGCAGCTGTTGCACGGAATGGGAAAAGCACATGAGCGACAACGGCTTCCGGGTGAAATCGATCAACGTCGAGGACGTAGCCACCACCCGCGCCAGGCTCGGCATGCCCGAGCGCTACGGCTCATGCCACACGGCGAAGGTCGGCAACTACCTGATCGAAGGTCATGTGCCGGCCACCGACGTGAAGCGCCTGCTGCGGGAGAAGCCGAAGGCCGTCGGCCTTGCTGCGCCCGGCATGCCGGGTGGTTCACCCGGCATGGAGAGCGCGCGGAAGGAACCGTACGATGTGCTGCTGATCGGCAGCGACGGCAAGGCGAAGGTGTTTGCCCGTCACTGAACCGCTCGCGGTCGTTGAGGAGGCGGCCGGAAACCCGATCGTCGACAACGCGCTGACAGTCGTTGGTGCTGCGTTCGGCGGAATCCCGGCGCTGTTCGTGCCGATCCTGTCCACTACTCTGGCAAGTGAACCCCATCGCCGGCGGACAACTTGCGCGATGGCTTGCTGAATGAGGCGGTCCGATACCGTCGGGATGCCCAGCGGGCGTTTCTTCCCGTCCGCCTTCTCGATCGCCACGCGCTTGACCGGTTGCGGGCTGTAGCAGCCCCTTTCCAGTTGCTCGCGGATTTCCGGCCAGTGGTGTCGGAGGTACTCTGGCCGGGCATCGACCGTCATGCCGTCGATGCCCGGATGCATCACGCCTCGTATCCGGTTTTTGTTCAACGCCCGGCAGCTTTGGATTGGGCTTCCTCCGCACCTCGCCTCACGACGAAGCGCTTGCCCTTCTCCTTGCCTTCGGCTCTGCGCAGCGGGGTTCGACGCACCGCAGGTGCGGCAAGACCGGGCCATCGGACTTGCACCTGTGAAGTAACGCGCCATGCCCGCCGCACACGTTCAAGGAAGGTCAGGAGCGCTGCGCGGCTCTATCGCGTAGTGTCTCCCGCCCCGCAGGGTTGGGCATCATCCGCAGGCATGTGCCTGTAATGAACTGCTCGCTCTCGACCCGATTTCTTGGCTACGTAGTGGTCCTTATGCCTCACAACCTGAAATTTCTCTTGTTTTAGCATGGAGGTATCACTGCGCCGAGATTGCCAGACATGATTCCCTCGATTTTCCCTTTGGCATTGACAGTGTAATGAAATCCTTGATTCGAATGCCCAGGCTGGCGGTAAATGTACTCGTGCAAGAGATCAGCACATTGGTAGGTCTTTAGTTCGATTCTGTTTCCGTACAACCGTCGAAGGTCATTCGCCGTACTTCCGACGTGGAGCCCTTTGTCTGTCTTGAAGCGTCTACCCGTGTAACCGACATAAACGCTGTCAACACTCCCATCCGGAGTAACACCAAACGATAACCCGTTGAATTTGCTTTTCGGGTAGACCACGCAGCGATCGTCTTGATACGTTGCGCTTAGCTTGATCAAGGGGGTGCCAAGCAGCCTGCTCGCGTTATTGACCGACATGCCTATGCGAACGGGGCCGAATCCAGAAGGGTGAAGTCGAAACTCAGCCGAAAGAGCACAAACTGGAAATGGCGCAGTCAGGAGCAAGGTGAATCGGGTGGACGTGGACATTCGACGCCTAACGTTGAAATTCAGCGGCGAGCGAAGCGAGTCCGCTGCAATGCCAAGTTCGCCTCTGGTGGTGGGCTGGCAGGTGCAGGAATGACCGTCCACCCCTCGACTGCGTGTTTGCTTTGGCGCGCCTGTAGATCGGCAAAAATGCGATCGAGGTCGAAGCCAAAACTAGCGGCGTGTTGTTCCCGAATGGCTCGTACTTCGTGGATGATGCTATCAGTCATCGTCGTCTCCCAAGAGTTCGTCAGGGGTACAAATGAAAGGCAAGAACAAACCCAGCGGTCGGAAATGCTCGGCGATTCGCGCTTGAATTTCCGGGTTGGCAATATGCCGGCAGTTCCACGTCAGCAGATAGTCCACGAAATGAACTGTGGCGATCGAAATATGCAAGGCATCCTCGCTCGCCTTGATCGGCACGATACCTGAAGCAACCAGCCCTTTCGCGATTTCAACGCTATGCGCGTTAATCTCGAGCAACGGTATTGCCAATAGCGCGTCGAGCCGTTTGCTTGCTGCAACAGCATCTCCCAGGCTGCATTCAGTGACGACAAGTTCCGATGCCACCAAGTCGAATTTGCCACGTCGATCCCAGAAGAGAAAAGTGCTCTCCTGATGACCAGCTTCGATCACGTTCTTGCTGGGACGAGCGGTAAGGTAGCTGATCACGGAGGTTTCAACGTAGATTTTGCGTCTTCTCATGATCTCAGTCTTGGTTCAGAAACAGTGGTCTGTCCCCTATTGCCTTTACTGCGTCCGTGCCGCCATTCCCCGCAGGCACATGGCGTTGCTCATGCGTTCACGCAGCTCACTCATTACTCTCCCCGAAGGAGCAGTGGATGGCGGTGGGGTGCCTGCACCAGCGCGCAGCGCTTCAGTTCAACGTGGAAGCACAGGGGCGCGAAGCCGGCTTGCCGGCGAAGCGGGCCTCTGGAGCGGAAGGTTAGACGACGTTGAGAAATGAGAACCTACGCGTGAACCGCCTGGGCTACGAGCTTGACGCCCAGCGCCGCGCACACGCGGGACACGGTGTCGAAGCGCGGTTGCGCATCTGGCCGCAGCGCCCGGTAGAGGGCCTCGCGCGAGATACCGGACGCCCGCGCGATCTCGGTCATGCCACGCGCGCGCGCAATCGTGCCGAGCGCATGGGCGAACCCGGCCGGATCGTTCTCTTCAAGAACGATGGTCAGGTACTCGGCAATGGCCTCCTGGTCCGGCAAATGCTCTGCCATGTCGAATTCCGGCAACTCGGAAACGTTGATCTTTTTGGTCATGGTTCAATCCTCCACGGTAGCGGCCAACGTGACGGCCTTTGCAATATCGGCGGCCTGCGTAGACTTGTCGCCGCCGCCTAGCATCACGATCAGCACCGCGCCGCGCTGCACGTAGTACATGCGCCAGCCCGGCCCGAAGTGTTCGCGCATCTCGAACACGCCCTCGCCGACCGGCTTGACATCACCAAGCTTACCCCCCTGCGCTTTTTCCAAACGCCGCGCCAGGCGACGATGCGTCATGCTGTCATTGAGGCCGGAAAGCCACGCGGAAAACTCGGGGACGAGTTTGATCGAGTACATGAAATGACTGTAACCGTTTGGTTACGTTTTTTCAAGACCTTTGCCTGCGTGCGGCGGGCAGTGTCTAACGGTCATGACTGTTGAGAGACCCCGGATAACGTAAGTCATGACCGTTTTCCTCATCCCCGACCCTTCTCCCGCGCGCGGGAGAAGGGAGATTCGCGAGTCGCTGACGCGACTTTCACATTAGGGAGTCCACGATGAAAGCATTGCTTGCCGCCCTGCTCGCCACCGCCACCCTCGCAAGCGCGCCACTCGGCGCCGCCGACCTGCCCGAGGTCGAGGTCTACAAGAACCCGTACTGCAGTTGTTGCTCGGAATGGGAAAAGCACATGCGCGACAACGGCTTCCGGGTGAAGTCGGTCAACATCGACGATGTACCCGCCAGCCGCGCCAGGCTCGGCATGCCCGAGCGCTACGGCTCATGCCACACGGCGAAGGTCGGCAGCTACCTGATCGAGGGCCATGTGCCGGCCATCGACGTGAAACGCCTGCTGCGGGAAAGGCCGCAGGCCGTCGGCCTTGCTGCGCCCGGCATGCCCCGTGGCTCACCTGGCATGGAGAGTGCGCGCAAGGAAGCGTACGCTGTGCTGCTGATCGGCAGCGACGGCACGGCGAAGGTGTTTGCCCGTCACTGAGCCGCGGACGGTTGTTGAGGCGGCGGCCGGGAACCCGATCGTCAACCGCGCGCTGGCAGTCATTGGTAGCCCGTTCGGCGCAATCCCGGCGCTGTTCGTGCCGATCCTGTCCAATACTCTGCTCTGGCAAGTGAATGCCATCGCCGGCGGATTGCCGCTGCATGCGCCAGCCTCGACGCAACCTGGCACCAACACGCTGAAGTCATTCACGCTCTTAGGGACTCGACCCGACCGAAGAGCGAACACCGCCCGCGCATCAGAGCAGCTCGGTGTCGGCATGCGCGTACGCGGGCGAGCTGCAGCACAGCAGGACCAGCGGGGCTCTGGCCGATGCGCGGACGCGATGCGGTGTTCCGGGCGCGATGCAGACGGTGTCGCCGGGGCCGATGCGGAACGACTTTGCGCCTAGGATCATCTCGCCCTCACCGGCCGTGACGTGGTAGATCTCCTCGCTCCGCAAATGCCGGTGCAGCAGGGTACCAGCGCCGGCAGCAACGGTGGCCTCGGCCAGACTCTGCCTGCAGTTGCCATGAACAGCCGGGTGCATCAGCTCGCGGATCACCGAGCCATCGGCGGTGATGTAGGGTTGGACGGTCGCGTACGGCTGCTGCAGCCGCCTGACCGGGAAGAACTTCTCGATCTCCCCGACCGTCTGCCGGCCGAAGCCGGGCAGCCGCTGCAGCTCCCGGCTGCGATGACGGGCCATCACCTCGTCGACAGTCGACAGACCGGCCTGCAGCAGGAGGTTGCGCGTGCGCCGGCTGATCCGCTCGAAAGGCGCATCGGTGCCAAGCTGCATTCGTTGCTCCCCGGTCGCTGCCACGATTCAGGATGCGGCGGCGTGAGATGGCCGGCGGCCGCCGACCCGGCCGCGCCGGTCAGTCGTAGCCGCCGAACATGAACAGCGAGATGTCCTCCTCGCCCGGGTTCATCAACCCGTGCAACTGGCCGCCCTTGAGCATCGCGAAGTGGCCGGCGCGCAGGGTGCGCAGTTCGAAGGCGCGCTCGCGCCAGGGGCGCCGCGTCCAGTCGCCGATGATCATGTAGGCGCGCCCCTGCATCATCAGGAACACCTCCTGGTTGTCGCGGTGGCGATGCAGGCCGATGCCGCATTCGGGCTTGAGGATGTGCAGGTCCATGTAATCGACGGCGAAGAAGTTCTCGCGGCCAGCGGGGTGGTTCTTGTTGCCGTGGGCGTTGAAGTTCCAGGCGTCGAAATCGCGCCCGAGCTCGTTGCGGCCGGCGTAGCGGCCGTAGTTCGAGAGCAGGTTGCGGTACTCGAGAAAGCCGACACCGCCGTGCGGGTTGGGGCTGACGCCGGCGGCGAGGAAGTTCTCCCAACCGCGGACGATCATGCTGAACTCGTAGTGGTAATTGCTGCCGCCGCGTGAATCCCAGAAGGTGCCGCCGGCATCCGCCCAGGCACATTCGACGTGCAGCGGCAGGATCGGATGCAGCGCATGGTTCGGTGCCACCTCGACCAGGTAGCGGTCGTCGATCCCGTCGCGCGCGAAATCGTCGCGCGCGCCCTGGATCAGGTCGTTGCGGACGAGCAGTTCGCCGCGGTCGATCGCGTCGCGCCCACGGCTGTCGAGATTCTGCCGCAGGTTGCCCGCCGGAAAGCTCCAGAGTTCGAGCGCATAGCGCTCGCTCGCTGGATCGTAGGGGACATCGAGGACCTGCCCCACGGGATTCGTGCCGACCCGCAGATAGAGCTTCAGATGGCTGCCGAGACGATCACCCGACAGCCGGGAGAGCAGCGAATCGGGACCGGCGCGGTAGCTGATGCGCAGGAAGGGGACGACCTGCCCGCCCGCTGCCGCATAGCCGCGGCAGAGGACGACGTCGCCGAGGCGAAAGTCGCGCAGGTTCTGCTTCTGGAAGTCGAGCTTGCTGTCCTGGCGGGTGGCGTCGAGTTGGTCGGCGTCGGCGCCCGCCGGCCCGTAGAGTTCGAGGAAGTCGAAGGGAAAGAGGTACTCCAGCGTCTCGCTCAGGTACTGTTCGCGGCCGCAGGCCAGGCGCTGCCTTTCGAGGATTCCCAGCAGGCGGATCAGGGTGTTGCCGCGGTTGTAGTCGGGCTGGCTGCCAGCAGCAACACGAAACACCTGGTCGGAGTGGATCAGTTCCATGGGCCGTCCTCACGCACTGTGGTAGAGGAAGGCAACGAAGCGCAGCGGCTTCGTGCCCGGATTGCGGATGCCGTGGATGCCGCCGCTCTTGGTGTAGATGACGTGCCCCGGCGCCACCGGCAATTCGCGGCAGCGCTTGGCACCGATGCCGAAGATCGAGCGCTCGACGACCGGATACGCGGCCAGCGCGGGGTCGTCGTTCTCGCCCATGTAGGCGATGCCGTCGCCCTCGACGATGTAGTACAGCTCTTCGCTGCCAATGTGGCGGTGGGTGCCTTCGACCTTGCCCGGCGGGATCAGGACCTCGTGGAAGAAGACCAGGTTCGAGCCCAGTTCGCGCTGCAGCAGCCAGCGCATCTCGATCACGTTGTCGTCGTGGCGATCGGGGTCGCCGTCCTCCATCAACGGGTTGCGATAGCGCACCGGAGCGACGTCGGCGCTGCGCAAGTACCAGCCGCGCTGGAAGTTGATCAGGTAGTTGAAGGTTTCGACGGTGTTCGCCGCCGAACTTGGTTCACTGGTGTTGGCAACCTGGTGGCTGCGCATGTAGTTGTTGTCCCACTGCGGGTTGCCGATGCGGTAGCCGAACGGCAGGTCGCGATCGTTCTCGCGGCAGGCAATCTCGACCCGGCGGATGGCACGGATGTCGGCAAGCGCGGCGGCGAACCCGGGAACGCGGGTGATCTCGCGCTGCCAGCCCATCAGGTCGAGAACGGTGAAATCGTGCGGACTGGCGTCGGGGCCTTCGAGCGTGCTCCACAGTTCGACGACGTAGGCGTCGACCGGGCGCGAATGATGCAGGCGCAGCGTCGCTTCGGCGGCGGCGGCGCCGTCGGGCAGCAGCCTGACGAAGGCGAGGATCTCGCCAGCCGGCAGGCGGCCCTGTTCGCGCGCCAGTTCGGTCAGGCGATGCGCCCGGTACTCGATGCGCAGGAAGTTGCCGAGCAGCAGTTCGTCGCGGTAGACCTCACCCTTCATGACCGTGATGTCGGCCTGCGTGCGCACCTCCATGACGTTGTAGCGGTAACGCGGACTGCGCGTCGCCTCGAGGTGCTGCGCGTGGTAGATGCGATCGGGGTAGAAGACGACGCGGAAGATGTTGTTTTCCGGCAGGTCGAGGATGTCGTTGAAGCGGCTGTCCATGGGTCGTTCCTCAGAGGCGGGCGAGCAACTGGTCGGCGACGCGCAGGGCGTTGGCCTGGATGGTGAGCGTCGGGTTGGCGCCGCCGGAAGTCGGCATGAACGCGCCGTCGGTGACGTAGAGGTTGTCGAACTGCCACGCCCGGCAGTTCGGGTCGAGCACCGAATCCGCCGCGTCGCTGCCGAAGCGCATGCCGCCGAGGATGTGGTTGGCGATGCGGGCACGCGCGTTCGCCGCCATGTAGATGGCGCCGAATTCGCTGACCGGGAACTGCCCCTTGCCGCCGTCGCCACCGAAGGCGAGAATCCGTCGGCACTGCTCGGCGAAGACGTTCATCAGGTGCACGTCGTGGCTGTGCCAGGTCTTGCGGATGTAGGCGACGCGACGGCCCCACTTGTCGCTGATGCTCGGGTGCAGCTCGATCCGGTTGTCGAACAGCGGCACCTGGTTGGCCATGAAGCTGACCGAGAGACGGGTGCCGAAGTTGGCATCGAAGAAGGCGTTGAGCGCGTCGCCGGTGAGCGCGGTATCGTCGGCGAAGGTCTGCCAGATGGTGTCCATGTCCTGGCTGCCGTGCGTGCGCGCGAGCGAGATCGGCAGCGCCTGGTCCGAGGTGTTGTTGTAGATGGCGCCGCCGGCCCAGAGTCCCTGGCTGCGAATGAAGTCTTCGCTGGCGCAGGCATCAGTCGCCCAGTCGGAATCGAGCGAGACGCTCTTGTCGAAGCGGCCCGGCATGATGGCCTCGGCACCGCCGAAACAGTGGGTCAGGAAATAACGCCCGAGGAGGCCGTTGCCGTTGAGGCGCGCGGTGAACGCCGGATCGCGCTCGCCCGAGAGCAACAGCAGGCGAACCGACTCGATCGCCGAACAGGCGACGACGACCAGCTTGCCCGCCACCTCGACCGGCCGCCCGGCGACATCGCGATAGACCACCTTGCCGATGCGGTCGCCCGCCATCTCGAGGTGGGTGACGACACAGTTCGCCCGCAGCGTGAAGTTGGCCATGCCCGAGAGTGGCCGCAGCAGTGCCACCCAGGTGTTCGACTTGAGGCCGAGCGGATCGCCGTAACGGTTGACGTAGCCGGTCTTCGCCGCTTCGGCAGCAGCCGGGACGATGCGGCCGGAGGGTGCGTGATCCTCGGTGATCACCGCCAGCGGCGTCCGGTAGCGCGGCAGGCCGAGTGCGTCCATGCCGGTCGCAACGTAGGCGCTGATCGGGTTCGGCGCATACGGCGTCTGGTAGTGGTCGGCCGAGAACGGCTTGCCCTGGTTGGTGCGCGTGCCGTTGATGCCGATCAGCCGCTCCGCCTCGCAGTAGTAGGGTTCGAGCGTCGCGTAGTCGATCGGCCAGTCGCGCGCCTCGCGCCGGACATCGCCGTTCGGGTCGCCGACGATGTCATTGCGGCCGGCGTTGAAGCTGCCGAGACGCAGATCGAGTTCCGAGAAACGCAGCGACACCGCGCCGTAGAGCTGCGTGCCGCCGCCGACCACCTGCGCCGTGTAGCCTTCGATGGTCGCACGGTCGAGGCCGTCGGCCCCCTCGTAGATGTGCGGCTCGTCATTGAGGTCGGGCTCGACGTGGCTGCCGTAGAACGAGTCAAAACGGTTGGCGACACCGCTCAGCGTCAGCCGCTTCTCGGCGCCGGTGGCGAACAGCTCATCCCGCTTGAAGTCCGAGACGCCGAGCGGATGCTCTTCCTGCGTGCGCAGCAGCGGCCCCTTTTCGAGCACCAGAACCGAGTGCCCGGCACGCGCCAGACGGGCGGCGATCGGTGCGCCGCCGGCACCGCTGCCGATGATGACTACGTCGAATCGCTCCATCTCACCCCCTGTAGGCGGAATTGCGCCCGAGCGGCGCTTCGATTGCACGGCCCCAGTCGAACAGCGTCGCGCCGCTGGCATCACGGTAGCGCTCTTCGAGGTACTTCCAGCCCAGCGTCATGGCATTGCCGCCGTAGCGCGGATGCGAGAACACCCCGGTCAGCGTGTGCCGGCGCAGCAACTGCAGGAAGTAACGCGGATTGCCGTAGCGGCCGTAGTTCCAGCCGGCTACGCTGGCCGTCGCCATCTCCCGGTAGAGTTCGGCAAACACCTCGCGCGGCAGCTTCCAGGGCTCGATCACCGGATTGCGCAGACGCAGCAGCCGGTCGATCAGCTCGAGGCAGATCTGGTAATCGATCAGGTGATGGGCCTCCTCGCGGGCGAGCAGCTTGTCGATGAAATTGACCGCGCCGGCGCTCTCGTCGAGGCGATAGGCATGCGGCGCGCGATTCGCCGGGCCCTGCGCGTCATGCACGCGCTTGAAGAAGGTCTCGCCGTCGGCCGTGTGAAACGGCAGGATGTGGCTGCACAGCCGCTGCAGCAGCCGCGACTCCCAGCGCTCGAGGACCAGCCGCCGCGTCGCGCCCCAGGTGAAGAAGCGCGACCACTCGACGCCGTTGTCGAGCAGCATCCGCTGCGGATTGATCGGATCGACCTGCCAGACGCCGTCGATGCGCAGGCGGTAATGATGCACCTCGCCCTTGCGGATGCGCAGCGTCACGGTCGCGTAGTGGGTGTCGACCAGCGGCAACAGCGGAATCGGCGTGTGCAGATCGGCAAAGCTGCCGACCAGATGCACGACATGCCCGGGCTGGCGGTCGGCTGCCGCGTGCACGAAGGTGACCGCATTGTCGGGCTGCGTCGCATCGTCGGGATCGAAGACGGCATCGACCCAGGGAAAGCGCCAGGGTTCGAGGATCCCGGCGCGCGGGTCAGCGTCGAGGTGGCCGTAGTCGTGGCGCGGTCCCGCATCGTCGCGCGCCAGGAACTTGCCGATGAGGCCGAACAGATACTCGCTATCGACCGCCAGAACTGGCACCATGACACCCTCCTCAAACTGGATCCGGCAGCCCGACTGCTGCCGGGTTGATGCGTTGAAGCAGAGCCCTGCGCCATCAACAGCCACTTCGGCTGCAGGATCGCGCCGCCGTCACAGCGGGCCCCGTTCAGCGGGCGAAGACGAGAATGCTGTTCGCCGGCAGCAGCAGGGACGCTGAAAAACCGAAACCGTGGAGCGCCCATGGCTCCGCATGGACCGCGCCGCCGTTGCCGGCGACGCCGGGATTGACCCAGTTCTCGTAGACGTCGCTGTTGAAGACCTCCCGCCAGCGGCCACCACCCGGAAAGCCGATGCGGTAGCCGAAGCGGTTGAAGTTGCTCAGGTGCGCGACGACGAGGACGTCGTCGCCCTGCCCGACGACCCAGCGATGGAAGGCGAGCACACGGTTGCCGTCGTTGGCATGCACCACCCGCAGGCCCTCGCCGCGCAGCCCGGGAAAGTGCCAGCGAAGCCGGATCAGCTCGCGCATGCAGCGCAGATGGTCGAGCATCTGTCGGTCGCCGCTGGCGAGCCCCGCCCAGTGCAGCAGCAGCTGCGGCTGCGACTCGAGGTCGTCGGACCACTGCTTGTCTTCGAGAAACTCCTGGCCCATGAACAGCATCGGGATTCCCGGCGCGGTCAGACTGATGCCGTTGGCGACGCGCGTCCGGCTGCGCGCGTACCACGATCGTGGATCGTCCGGCTGCGCCAGGCGAGCGATGCGCAACTCACGACCGGCGAAGACGATGTCGTGGTTCTCGGGTCCCTGGACGAACTGCCACGAGGCATCGAAGCCCTCCGGCCAGAGGCTCGCCGCCAGTCGCGACATCGGCAGCGGCCGCTCGTCGGGCTGGCTGGCGTTGCCGATGACATCGCGCAGCGCGATGCGCAGCCCATCCGTGAGGGTGGTGTCGAATCCCGCGCCCTGCGGCCGCGCACGGACGATCCACGGATTGACGTTCCAGTATTCGGCGAGGTTGAGGGCACCCGGCCGGATGTGGTCGAGGGTTGCCGTCAGGTCCTGGCAGAAGCTCCAGCCATGCGGCGCGCCGTCGTGATCGATGACGCTGACCTGATCGTAGCGAAAGCCATCGACGCGGTACTCGTCGAGGAAGAAGCGGGCGTTCTGGATCAGGAAATCGCGCACCTCCGGCTTGCCGAAATCGAACACCAGCCCACCCGCATGTCCGCGATCGCCGAAGTAGAGCGAGTTGCGATGGCCGCCGCCAACGGGCTGGCGATCGAGGAAGTATATGCTCTGGTCGCCGAAGTCGCCACCGGCGTGGTTGTAGACCACGTCCAGGATCACCGCCAGCCCATGCACGTGACAGAGGTCGATCAGCGCCTTCAACTGGTTCATCTCGCCGCGCAGCTCCGCCACTTGGTAGGGCCGCTGCTGCCGCGCATCGAGCAACTGGTTGAGGGCAGCGACGTACGGTGCGAGCTCCGCATCGCCGACGGCGAAATCCATCTCCGGCGAGAAGTAGTCGGTACCGTTGTAGCCTTGGCTGAATCGGGTCTGGAACTCCTGGATCGGCAGCAACTGGATCGCCGTCACCCCGAGTTCGGCGATGTAGGGGAGAAGCCGCGCGACGTCGAGGAAGGTGCCACCCTGGCGCGGCAGCCGCGGCGCATGGAAGGTGCCGACGTGCAACTGGTAGATGACGAAATCGTGGAAGCGCGGCGTCACGTAGCCGGTCTCGTGCCACGGAAAATCGCTGCTGCGGACGACGCACTCGCCGGGATACGGCACCTCCAGCTCGCGGGCGTAGGGATCCCGCTTCGGGCCCTCGCTGCCCGTGCCGACGACGTGGTAGAGGTAGCGGTCGCGATCGCGCACACCGGGAATGAAGCCGCGCCAGTGCCCATTCGCGTCGCGACTGAGCAGGCTCGCGTCGTCACGCCGGCGGTCGTTGAAGTCGCCGGTCACGTAGACCGCGAGCGCGCCCGGCGCCCAGAGGCGAAACGTCGCGCCGTCGGCGACCAGGTTGGCGCCCATCGGCGTCCCGGGATGAATGTGCGCAAGCGATGCCGGCATGTTCTTCGCGCCTCCGCTTTCGTGCAGGATCGATGCGAATGATTGCCGTTTGCCGGGACCGCTGTCAAGCGCTTTCGTCGACGCGGCCGCGCCGCTGGCGGTGAGCCACAGCCACGGCGCGGGGAGCCGGCTGGCGACCCTCGATCACCACTCGGCGCGCCAGCGCTGCCGGCCGCAGCCAGTCAGTCGTTGCGCAACTCGACGCGCCCGTCGACGACCCGCACCCGGTCGCCCTTGCGGACCGTCGGCTCGTCGTGCTGTTCGATGAAGGCGTAGGTGCCATCCTCGTAACGGACCGTGACGGCATAGCTGAGCAACGGCGCGTTCACTTGCCGCGCATCCTCAACGACGGTGCCGGTGCCGATGATCGGCGCGGTCACCAGGCTTGGAGCAAGTGCCGGCGCCGACGGGCGCTGCCGTGGCCCTTCGTGCGTCTGCTGGCGAATCGCCGTCACGACCCCGCAGCGCTCGCATGGTCCGCTGCGCGGCTCCTCGAAAACAGTCGAGCCTGCCCCGCTGCCGACCGCCGGACTGGCATCCGCAGCAGCGGTTGCCGCGGGGCCGCCCGGCACCGGCGCTGCCATCGCGGCCGCGCCGCTGGATCCTCTGCGGCTGCAGACCCAGCTGTTGCGCGCCCATGCCAATGTCGCCGAGGAAGATGGCTGGGCTCTCATGGCGCGCGTCGCCCAGTACGTGCGGGCCAATCAAAGCGATTTCGATCCGCGCCACCATGGTGCCAGCAGCTTCTCCCGGCTGCTCGAGGCCACCGCCGTCTTCGATGTCGTCGTCCGTACGAAAGGCAATGGGCAGACCCATTTCTGCCGGCCGAAGAAGAGCCTGACGCAGCCGATCGCAGCGCATCACCTCGACCGCGCGGTGGCAGCGGACTACGTCCAGGCACTCAGCGAGGCGGTCAGCAGGAGTCAGGGACCCGACGGCTGGTCGTCCGCTCTAGCCATTGGGAAACAGCTGAAGGCAATGGGACGAGAGCTCAAGGACAGTGGCTATGCGACACTGCATGAGGCGTTGAGCGCCGCCGGCCTGTTCGAGATGCGCGACACCGACGGCGCACGCAAGGAATTCCGCCTGAAGGCGGCGAATCGCGGCTGAGCCCCGACGCGCCAGCCAGCGCGCACGCCGGCATCATGCTGTGCCGGTGGCAAATCGGGCACAGCGCCCTCAAGGAGCCGGCATCGCCGCCGGCTGCCCCTTTGCGCTGCATTGTTCCCCGAAGCGTGCTCGGCCGCGAAGGAGAAATTAGTATACTGTCCCTGTGTCTGTCGTGCGCCGCGCGACGTCCGCGATGCGAAGTCTTTCTCGGCTCGTGAGTTTGGCGAGGTGGCAGCGGATCATCTTCCTCCTTCCGGGGTGATGCGTAGAATGGCAGATCGCCTGGCTGCGAGTTCCCCGCATCTGAAAGGACCGACATGACCGCTATCGCTCTCAGTGCCGCCGACCGTGCGGCATTGGCTGCCGTTGCCAACGCAGAGGCACCCCCTGGCACCATCGTGCCTGACTTCGACAGTACGGAAATGCTCTTCCAGTGGCAACGGCTCAATCCGACAGAACGCTATTTCAGCCTGCTCGAATTCTGGTGGGGTTTCGCCGATATCGAGCAGGGACGTTCCGCCCTCGACGGCAGGATGGCACTGTACCGGCAGGAGTTGTTGCAGGGTCACCGCCCTGACAACCGTTCGAACAGGATGGACAACAAGCAGCAAGAGGCGAGTTTCCGCTTGCTCGGCATGAAGCAGATCGCCCTCATGCAATTGTTCGGTCTGCTCGACATCGCTTCGGAGCCCCCCGTTCCCGGCAAAGGCTGGCAGGCCAGGCGCATGGTCGCGACCGCGTGGGGCCTATCGGCCAGCGCGACGTACCTGGAGGCATTCCGCTGCACTTCGGCCAACTTGCTGGCGCGTATCTTCTATCCTGCGCGCCAGGCTCCGGGTGCAGCGGCAGAACGAGGCGAAGACGAAATGGATGGCTCACCGTTCGTTGCCTGGGCTGACCTGGTGAACCCGTTCTTTCCCGCGTGGGAGAATTCCCTTGGCGAACCCGCCCCCGCCGAACCGTTCCGAGGCAGTGTGACGTTCAAGGTTTCGCTCGGCGCAAGGGTCTGGCGTCGCATCGTCATGCCGGCGACAAGCAGCTTCGACGATCTCGCGCGATTCATCCTCAAGGCCTTCGAATTCGATAACGAACACCTTTATCAGTTTCGCTATCAGGACGAATACGCCGCCCAACGCAGACTCAATGACCCGCGCTACAGTGATGTCGAGGACGATTCCGCCGACGAAGTGAGCTTGGGCGAAGCCGGGTTGTTCCCCAGGCAAGTGATCGTCGTCGACACCTCGATCTGGATCGACCATCGTCGTCGAAGCAACGAGCGGCTGCGTCGCACAGGAGGTGCATTGAACGACGCGGCGCCGACTTTATAGGAGACGGGAGCATGGACCCGAAATCGTTCGTCTATTCCGCGGTGCTTCTCCTGATCGTCGCGTCGATCGCCGTCGCCGTCTTCCGGCATTTCGGTCTGGGGTCGATCCTCGGGCTGCTGGTCACCGGGGTCATCGTCGGCCCGCACACGCCGGGTCCATTCGTCACCACCGAGGTGGAGGATGTGCGTCACTTCACCGAACTCGGCGTGGTGCTGCTGCTCTTCCTGATCGGCCTGGAAATGAAGCCGCGGCGACTGTGGGATTTGCGGCGGACGCTGTTCGGGCTCGGATCGCTGCAGATCGTCGTCTCGGCGCTGGTGATCGCCGCCTACTTCAGCCAGTTCGTGGCAAGCTGGTCGGTGGCGCTGCTCCTCGGCGCCAGCTTTGCCCTCTCCTCGACCGCCTTCGTCATCCAGATGCTGCGCGATCAGGGCGAGCTCGCCAGCCGCCACGGTCAGACCGCTTTCGCCGTCCTGCTGATGCAGGATCTGGCGGTGGTGCCGCTGCTGGCCGCGGTACCGATACTCGCCGACACGGGACCGCTGCCCGGCGAGATGGCGCTGTGGAAGCAGCTCGCGGTGGCGGTGACGATGGTGTTTCTGGTGATCGTCGCCGGACGCTACCTGGTGCCCCGGCTGCTCGACCGGCTGGCGCGGGAGAACAACCGTGAGGCCTTCTTCCTCGCCGCCATGGCGGCGGTCTTCGCGGCGGCGATGGCGATGGACCGCGCCGGCATGTCGATGGCGCTCGGCGCCTTCCTGATGGGAATGATGCTGTCGACCTCGCGCTACAGCCTGCAGATCGAGGCGACGCTGGAACCGCACAAGGGGCTGCTGATGAGCCTCTTCTTCGTCGCCGTCGGCATGTCGGTCGACCTCGCGGCGCTCGCGCGGCACCCATTCACCTTTGCCCTGCACGTGCTGGCGATCGTCAGTCTGAAGGTGGTCGTGCTCTACGGACTGTGCCGGGTTTTCGGCAGCGGCCGCGGCACCGCGGTGCGAGTCTCCTTCATGCTCGCCCAGGGTGGCGAGTTCGGCTTCGTCGTCTTCGGCGCCGCCAAGGCTCTGGGAGTCATCGACGACCTGGTCTTCGTCATGGCGGTGGCGGTCATTTCGCTGACGATGTTGCTGACACCGGTGCTGGTCAAGATCGGCAACCGGCTGGCGCAGCGGATGGACGACCGCTCGCCCGCCGCCGACCAGCAGCCCGACTACCCCACTGGCGGGTACGAGTCGCCGCCGCGAGTGGTGATCGCCGGCTACGGCCGCGTCGGCCACACGGTGGGAACGATCATGTCGTCGCTGGGCATCCCCTTCGTCGCTTTCGACGCCGACGCCGTACTCGTCGCCAAGTGGCGCGGCGAGGGTCACCCCGTCTTCTATGGCGACATCGGCAATCCGGAACTGCTGGCCAGCGCCTCGTTGCATCAGGTCGAGCTCTTCGTGCTGACGATCGACGACCCGCACACGGCCCTGCTCGCCGCAACGCTGATCCGCGCGCATGCGCCGGCGACGAAGATCGTCGCTCGCGCACGCGACCTGAGCACCTGCGACGCGCTGCTGCAGGCGGGAGTGACCCTGGCCTATCCGGAAACGCTCGAGGCCAGCCTGCGCCTGGCGGCTGAGAGCCTCGAAGCGCTCGGCGTCTCGTCGGGCGAGACCGGCATGCTGCTGCGCGGCGTTCGCAGCACCGACTATGCGCTGGTGCGTGCAGGACCCGAGGCGGCGCCGCAGCCGAAGCCACAGGCAGCGGACTGAGCGCCCGATTCGCTGGCGGGCGTCGCTGCGGCCGGCAATCGCCGGCCGTCGTGGCGAGCCGCTGCGGCACCCCGCCAGGCAGCGAAAGCGCGCTAGTATTCGCCTGTTGCCGCGTTTTCCGGAACCGCCGACCATGCTGCCGCCCATCCCGATCCGCTACGTCGAACCCGTCTACAGGCCACCGAGCGAAGCCGAGTCGCTGATCCTGCCGGTGACCGATGGCTGCTCGTGGAACCATTGCACCTTCTGCGAGATGTACACCGCGCCGCAAAAGCAGTTCCGCGCCCGCGCCGAGGCGGAAGTCCTGGAGAGCATCCGGCTCACCGGCGAGCGCTGCGGCGATGTCGTGCGGCGGGTCTTCCTCGCCGACGGTGATGCGCTGGTGCTGCCGACCCGTCGCCTGCTGCGCATCCTCGAGGCCATCCGCAGGCATCTGCCGGCGGTCCGGCGCGTCTCGAGCTACTGCCTGCCGCGCAATCTGCGGCGCAAGTCGACCGACGAGTTGCGCGAACTGGCTGCCGCCGGGCTGTCGATCGCCTATGTCGGCGCCGAGTCGGGTGACGACGAGGTGCTCGAGCGCGTGCACAAGGGCGAGACCTTCGCCTCGACGGTAGACGCGCTCGAGCGGCTCGGCCAAGCGGGCATCACGCGCTCGGTGATGATCCTCAACGGCCTCGCCGGTCCACAGCTCTCGCTGCGCCACGCCGAGAACTCGGCGCGCCTGGCGAACACGACGCAGCCCGAGTACCTGGCGACGCTGGTGGTCAGCTTTCCACTCGGCGAGGAACGCTTCCGCAGCGCCTTCCCGGACTGGCGGCCACTCAGCCAGCGCGAACTGTTCGTCGAGATGGAGCGCTTTCTCGAGCGCCTGGAACTGCAGCGAACGGTGTTTCGCAGCGATCACGCATCGAACTGGCTGGCGCTCAGGGGCACGCTCGACGCCGACAAGCCGCGCCTGCTGCGCCAGCTGCGGCAGGCGATCGCCGACCCGGCGGCAGCGCCGCTGCGACCGGCGTCGGCGCGCGGGCTGTAGATGGAAGCCGCTGCCGCCTGTGCCGAACTGATCCGCCAGGCCGACGGGCTACTGGTCACCGCCGGCGCCGGCATCGGCGTCGATTCGGGTCTGCCGGATTTTCGCGGGCCGCAGGGATTCTGGGGCGCCTACCCGGCACTCGGCCGCGCCCGCATCGGCTTCGAACAGATCGCCAACCCGGCCGCCTTTGCCGCCCGACCAGCGCTCGCCTGGGGTTTCTACGGCCATCGCCTGAACCTCTACCGCCGCACCGTGCCGCACGCCGGCTTCGCCATCCTGCGCCGGATCGGCGACGGCCTGCCGCAGGGTGCCTTCGTGTTCACCAGCAACGTCGACGGCCAGTTCCAGAAGGCGGGCTTCGCCGCCGAGCGGATCGTCGAGTGTCACGGATCGATCCATCACCTGCAATGCCTCGACGCCTGTCACGACGGCATCTGGCCGGCCGACGACTACCGGCCGCAGGTGGACGACGAGCAGTGCCTGCTGCGCTCGGACTTTCCGCGCTGCCCGCACTGCCGGGCGATCGCGCGGCCGAACATCCTCATGTTCGGCGACTGCGGATGGCTGGCCGGACGCACCGACGCCCAGGAAACGCGCCTGCGCGACTGGCTGCGCGAAGTCGACCGCCTGGTCGTGATCGAGATCGGTGCCGGTACCAACATCCCGACGGTGCGCATGCTCGGCGAACGGAGCCGCGGCAGGCTGATCCGCATCAACCCGAGCGAGCCGCAACTGCCGCCCGGCAGGGGCGTGTCGCTCGCTGCCGGTGGCCTCGTCGCTCTGCGCGCCATCGCCGGCTGCCTGGAATAGCCGCAACGCCGGCTGCCACCCCACCACTGCGAGCACCCGAGAGAACCCCGCATGCGCAAGCTCCCCAAACTGCCGCGGCCGCTTGCCGCCAACCCTCCGGGCTGCCGCGGCGCGACGCTGCTGCTGGCGCTCTGCCTGCTTGCCGGCTGCGCCACGCGGGCTGCTGACGAAGGCGCCACCCGCCATCGCTGGACGCAGCTCGGACCGGACGGCCGCATCAGCCTGCGCAGCATCGTCGACGGTGTGGGCGACTGCCCGACGGCGGTCGTGGACGGCGCCCGCGTGCCGCTGCAGGTGCGCGCCGCCGCCACGGTGACCGGAGCGCCGCGGCCGTCGCCGGACAACCCGGCTTTCCGGCCGGACTTCGCCGTCACCACCTGCGAGGCGACGCTGCCGGCGACGGCACGGCAGGCGAGCATCGGCGGCGATCCCCTGCCGATGCCGGTGAGCGACCCGCGCCGCATCATCATCGTCGGCGACACCGGCTGCCGCATCAAGGTACCGGCCAGCGGCCCCGCCGACCCGATCCAGAACTGTGCCGGCACGAGCGACTGGCCATGGCCGCGGATCGCTGCCGCAGCGGCAGCGACGCAGCCCGATCTGGTGATTCATGTCGGCGACTACCACTACCGCGAGTACTGCGACGATCCGGCGCGCTGCCAGCCGCTGCGCGATCAGGGTGTCGTCGTCGGCTACGGCTGGGCGGGCTGGCAGGCCGACTTCCTTGCCCCGGCGACGCCTCTGCTGGCGGCGGCGCCGTGGATCGTCGTTCGCGGCAACCACGAGAACTGCGACCGCGGCGGCGAGGGGTGGATGCGCTTCCTGTCGCCGGTGCCCTACCGGCAATGCGGCAACCAGGCGTACAAGACCGCCAGCCAGTCGGTACTGGGCAACAATCTGACTGCCGACGCATACCGGGTCGAGCTTGGCAAGCGGCTGACGCTGGTCGTCGCCGACAACGCCGCGTTCGCCGACTACCTGCCGCTGGCACAGACGCCGGACGATCTCGCCATCCTGCAGCGTACGCTGCGGGCGCTGACGACGGCGCCGTCCGGGCGGCCGCTCTGGCTACTGATCCACAAGCCGCTCTGGTACGATCTGCTGCCAGCGGCAGCGCAGCCGAACGCGCTGCAGACCTTCGCTCGCAGCGGGCTACCGGCGAGCCTGCAGTTCGTCTTCGCGGGCCACGAGCACGCCTTCGCGACGCTCAACTTCGCCGCCAGCGCTGGGCGGCCGGCGCAGGTCATCGTCGGCGCCAGCGGCACGCAGCTCGAAGCCTTCGATCCACAGTCACCGCTTTACGAAGGCGCCGCGCCCGGCAGCAAGGAGCAGGCGCTGCCCGACGCCAGGCTGCACGATGGCATCGCCGCCAGCAGCGGCATCGTCCTCAACCGCTACAGCTTCCTGCTGCTGGAACGTGCGGGCGATGGCTGGGACGGCACGCTGATCGATGCCGACGGCCGGGCGATCAGCCGCTGCCGCCTCGATGGCGACGGCAGGCAGATCGACTGCGGCTTTCCTGCACCGCCGCAGGCGCCACGCAGCGGCGCTCAGCCGTCCTGCTGCCGCGGGGCGTCGCGGCGAAACGGCAGGTGGGTGGCGGCCTCGTCGCGGTAGGCGGCAACTGCTTCCTCTTGCTGTGCCAGATGGCGGGCCAGCATGCGGCGCATCGCGGGGTCGGCGATCCAGTGCGCCGAACGGACGAGGGTCGGCTCGAAGCCACGCGCAAGCTTGTGCTCGCCGCCGGCTCCCGGCTCGAAGGATCGCAGTCCGTGCCGTAGGCAGTAGTCGATTCCCTGGTGGAAACAGAGCTCGAAGTGGAGGCCGGGGTGGTCGCCGCTGCAGCCCCAGTAGCGACCGAAGAGGACCTGATCGCTGCGAAAGCAGATCGCCACGGCGACCGGGACACGCTGCGCGCGCGCGATGAAGACGACCATCCGCTGTCCGAGCGCCGCCGCCAGATCGGCGAAGCAGGCGACCGAGAAGGCGGCGTGGTTGTTGAACCGGTCGAAGGTGCCGGCATAGAGGGCGTGCAGGAGCGGCCACTCGGCGGCTTCGATCTGGTCGCCGTGGCGCGTCTCGATCGTCAGCCCGCTCTCTGCCACACGCCGGCGTTCGGCGCGTACCTTGCGCCGCTTGGCAGAACTGAAGCTCGCCAGATAGCCGTCGAAGTCACCACAGCCGGGATCGTGCCAGTGAAACTGGACATCGTGACTGAGCAGGAGGCCCGCGTCCTGCAGCAGGCTTGCCTCCTGCTCGCCCGGCAGCGCGACGTGCCATGAGGAAGCGCCGAGCCGGCTGACCAGCGTCTTCGCGCCGGCGACGAGCGCCTGCCGCACGGCCGGCGCCTGCGCATCGTCGCGCAGCAGCAGGCGCGGCCCGGCGGCCGGCGTGTGCGGCAGGCAGCTCATCAGCTTCGGGTAGTAGGGGCGGCCGAGCTGGCGATACGCCGCCGCCCATGCCCAGTCGTGGATGAAGTCGCCGTGTGAATGGCCCTTGCCATACAGCGGCAGCAGGCCGACGACGGTGCCGCCGGCATCGCTCGCCAGCAGGTGGCATGGCGTCCAGCCACCGCCGGCAGCCGCTCCGTGCGCCTCGAGAATCCGCAGGTAGTCGGCGTTGAGGAAGGGATGAGCGGACGGAGCCAGCCGCTCCCAGACCTGGCGCGCAATGTTGCCGGCCGACGAGGTGCTGCTGAGCGAGACGCTGGAAGGCAAGAGTGGCTCCGGAACATGGCGGATGGCGGACCGACAGCCGCGCAGGACGACGGCCCGGAGCGACCACCAGCGTCGACCCGGGCAGCGAATGTTGCCACAAGCCGCGGCAGGATGGTGACTGCGGCTGCGACACAGCGCCCTGCCGGGTTCATCACCATCCGCGCCGCCCGGCAAGCGGCCACGCGGCAACGGCAACGGTGGCAGTGAAGCACGCTTTTGCGTATGCTGCTCGCCACCCGGCAGCCGGCAGCTGCCGTCCCCAACCCAGGGAGCCGCCGCATGAGGCCTGCAACGATCGACTCCATCGATACCACTTTCTCCGACCTGCAACCGGCGGCCGTCTGGCAGCACTTCGCAACGCTCTGCCAGACGCCACGCCAGCCCAAGTGCGAAGGGCGGCTGCGCGACCGGCTCCGGCAATGGGCTGGCGACCGGGACCTGACGACGATCGTCGACGCTACCGGCAACCTCCTGATCCGCAAGCGAGCGAGCAGCGGCAGCGAGCAGGCGCCCGGCGTCGTCCTGCAGGCGCACCTCGACATGGTCTGTCAGAAGACGCCGTTGAGCCAGCACGATTTTGCCCGCGACCCGATCCGGCCACGCCGTCGCGACGGCTGGCTGGTCGCCGAGGAGACGACGCTCGGCGCCGACAACGGCATCGGCGTCGCGCTGATCCTCGCGGCGCTGGCGGATTCGTCGTTGCAGCATGGGCCGCTCGAGGCGCTGCTGACGGTCGATGAGGAAGCCGGAATGGGCGGCGCGCATGGCCTGGCGCCAAGCCTCCTGCGCGGACGGTTGCTGCTCAACCTCGACACCGAGGAGTGGGGTGAGTTCTTCGTCGGCTGCGCCGGCGGGCTGGACGTGAACGTGCGCCGGCCAGGAAAGGCACGCGGGCTGCCGGCTGCGTGCGAGATCTGGCGGATCGAACTGCAGGGCCTGCGTGGCGGGCACTCGGGGGTCGACATTCATCTCCAGCGGGGCAATGCCATCAAGCTGCTGGTGCGCGTGCTGCGCGACCTGGAGCGTCGCTGGCCGCTGCATCTGGTCGAACTGGCAGGCGGGTCGGCCCGCAACTCGCTGCCACGCGAAGCATCGGCGACACTGGCGCTGCCGGCCGGGCTGGGCGATGCGCTGGCCACCAGCCTGAACGACTGGCAGGCCGTGCTGCGCCAGGAACTGCTGGGCGTCGATGAGGGCCTGCGAATCGACTGCGCTGCTGCCGCTGCCGAGCGGACGCTCGACACCGCCGAGCAGGCGATCTGGCTGGCTTCGCTGCACGCTGCGCCGCACGGCGTCCGGCGGTACAGCCTGCACCTGCCGGGCGTCGTCGAGACGTCGAACAACCTCGGCATGGTGGCGATCACCGCCGACGAGGCTGCGTGCAACTTCATGGTGCGCTCGCTGCTCGACAGCGGCAGTGATGCGCTGGCCGACGAGATCGTCAGTCTCTTTGCCCTCTCCGCAACGACCGCCGCGAAGACGGGCCACTATCCGGGCTGGGAGCCAAGGCCCGGATCACCGCTGCTGGCCCTCTGCAGGTCAGTTTTCCAGCGGGAGTTCGGCCACGAGTCGAAGGTGCAGGTGATCCACGCCGGTCTCGAGTGCGGCCTGATCGGCGCCCGTTACCCGGAGCTGGACATGCTTTCCTTCGGGCCGACGATCCGCGGCGCACACGCACCCGGCGAGCGCGTCGAGATCGCCTCCGTCGGTCATGCCTGGCGGCTGCTGACGGCGATTCTCGCCGCCATCGCCGCGGCGCCGGCTGGCGCGGCAGTGCCGGCGATACCGCCGCGATGAACAGCGACGACCTGCCGCTGCTGCTGAGCTGGCGCATGCCCTACGGCAGGTATCAGGGGCGGCCGCTCGCCGACCTGCCCGGCAACTACCTCAACTGGTTCGCCCGGCGGGGCTTTCCGCCGGGCAAGCTGGGCCAGCTTCTCGCACTGATGCACGAACTGGACCACAACGGACTGTCCTCGCTGCTCGATCCGCTGCGGCAGCGCTGACGCCGCTCTGCTCGAGGCGGACCGGTGGCAGCGGGATGATTGCGGCGTCGCGAACCGCGAACTTGCCGCTATCTCGCATCGCCATCGCCTTTTCACGCGCAATAGCGCGTATGCTCGAGCGGGCCACATCCGGCAAACAACTGCAGCAACGCAAGAGGAGCAATCCATGGCCAAGAGTCAATTACGCGGCAACCGCGAAGCAAAGAAACCGAAGCAGCCGCAGAAACCCGCTGCGCCGACAACGCCTTTCGGTGGGACATCGTCGGCATCGAGTTCACCGGCGCCGGACGTCCGCAAGAAATGATCTCCCATGCGCCTGCTGGCCGGTGGCCGTGAACGGCGGCCGGCCAGGCACGGCGCAAGCGGAGTGGCAAACGTGCCGCGCAGTTCTGCCGCGATGAGCTGAACGGCAACAGGCCGTTCACAGAACCTGGTTGAGCAGCCGGTCGGCGCGCGTGCGCGCCAGTCGTTTGAGAATCCGCTGCACCGGCTCGGGGTAGCTGGCGATCGGCTCGAGCGAACGGTGATGGTCGAGGCGGCGGCAATGCAGCAGGATTCGCTCGAGTTCCGCCCGCTGCTGGCCGACCAGCGAGCCCTGCGGATCGTGGATCAGCAGGCCGTTTTCGAGGTCCAGACGCCAGGCACGCGGGTTGAGGTTGCTGCCGGTAATCAGCGCGTAGTCATCGTCTACGAGCAGCCCCTTGAGGTGATAGGTGTGGTTCTCGTGCCGCCAGAGGCGCAGATCAAGCAGACCACGGTCGACGGCTCCCTGATGCTGCTTGCAGAAGCGACGCAGGTTGGCCTCGTAGAGATAGGGCAGCGCGCCAATCGTCGTGAAGGGCTCGTTGGCAGGGATGTAGAAGTCGTTGGCCGTCTTGTCGCCGACGACGATCGTCACCCGGCAGCCCTGGCCGATTCTGGCTTCGATCGCCCGGCGCAGCTGGCCCGGAAGATTGAAATAGGGCGTGAACAGCAGCAGTTCCCGTCGCGCACGCTGGATCAGTTGCAGGATGACGCGATTGAGTTCGTTGTCGCGCGCGCCAAAACCGAGCAGCGGCGTGATGCGCAGTTCCCCCTCGCCCGCCGCCGAAGCGACGACGCTGTAGCGGGCTTTCGCCAGCACGCGGCGAAAACGGCTGATCGCAGGACGCAGCGCAGCCGTCTTCTGCCGTGGTTCGCAATCGACCGGCGACACCGCCGCGCTGTTGCCGAGAACGCGCGTCATCAGGGCCGCCATGCTGTCGGCCAGCGCGCGGCTGCTGATCAGGTGGTAACGATCGAGCCGGTAGCGATCACCGCGATGCAGGTAGACGTCGTTGAGGCTGGCTCCGCTGTAGAGAACGCTGTCGTCGATGACGAAGCCCTTCAGGTGCATGACGCCCATCCACTCGCGTGCCTGCACCGGCACGCCGTGGATCGGCACCCCCGGTCCATGCCGACGCGCCATTTCGGTATACAGCGCGGCGTTGCCGGCGCTGGCCGCCTTGCCGACGAGTCCGCGCTGCGCCCGGTGCCAGTCGACAAAGATGGCGATCTGCAACTCGGGATGCGCCGCCCGCGCGGCGTAGATCGCCTCGAGCACCTCGCGCCCGGCGGCATCGTCCTGCAGGTAGAGCGCTGCCAGGATGATCCGCCGGCGCGCCAGTGCGATGTGCTCGAGCAGCGCGCTGCGGAAGTCGGCCGGGCTGGCGAGGGTGCGCACGTCGGCAGCCGCCACCGCGACTCCCGGCAGGCCGGCGAGCGCCAGTTGCCAGCGACGGCCGCGCAGGCGCTGCATGGCAGACGCCAGGGTCGAGCGGACGGCAAGCTGCATGGTGGCGGCTCAGCCCGGCAGCGGCAGCGGTGGCAACGACGCCGGCCCACCGTTGCCGCTGCCGCGGTCGAGCTCTGCCGGCCCCGCCACTAGCGCTGCCCCCGGCCACGATCGCCGGTACCCGGGGCAAGAAACATGCCGATACCGAGCAGGATCAGCAGCAAGGGCCACCAGGTGCTCAGCAGGCGCGCGAAATCGACCTGCAGCAGGCCAAGATTGATCGCCAGAGCGAGTGCACCGATCAGGATCAGTGCGATGGCGCCAAAGTTTCCCCTCATCTTCGATTCTCCGGTAGCAGCCAGACCGACGCCGACGCGCCGGCGGCAAGAAGGCCGTTCGCCCGCCGACGCTGCAGCAGCCGTCGCTCAGGGCACATACTGATCGAGGTACGCGTTGACCGCCATTCCCCCCAGTTGGCCAACATCCCGCGAGGATTCCTGGATGCGTGCCTGTTGCGCAGCCGGAAAGCGGCGGGCAAGATTGGTCATGAACTTGTCGACGAGCACCGGAATGCCTTCGGCGCGCCGCCGGCAGTGCCCGAGCGGGTACTCGACGGTGACCTCCGGCGTCCGGCCGCCATCGGCGAAGAAGACCTGCAGCGCGTTGGCGATCGAACGCTTGCCCGGATCGAGATAGTCGGCCGAGAACCTCGGCTCTTCGCTCACGACCATCCTTGCCCGCAACAGGTCGATGCGCGGATCCGCCGCCACGTCGTCCTCGTAGTCTGCAGCCGTCAGGCGGCCCCTGAGCAGGGCGACTGCGACCATGTACTGCAGGCAGTGGTCGCGGTCGGCGGGATTGTGCAATGGCCCCCGCTTGTCGATGATGCGCAGCGCCGACTCGTGCGTGCGGATGAACACGCGCTCGATCGCCTCCCACCGCCCGGCGACCTGCGGGTGCAGTTCGAGAGCACACTCGACCGCCGTCTGGGCATGGAACTCGGCCGGAAAACTGATCTTGAAGAGGATGTTCTCGATCACGTAGCTGCCGTAGGCGCGTGGCAGGCGAAACGTCTGGCCACGGAAAAGCACGTCATAGAAGCCCCAGCCCGGTGCCGTCAGCACCGCCGGGTAGCCCATCTCGCCCTGCCGCGACAGCAGGGCGAGAAAGACGCCGCGAGCCGTCGCGTCGCCGGCCGCCCAGGACTTGCGCGAGCCGGTATTCGGCGCGTGGCGGTAGCTGCGCAGCGGCTGGCCATCGACGAAGGCCTGCGAGACCGCGTTGATGATGTGACCGCGATCGCCACCGAGCAACCAGGTGCACACCGCCGCCGTCGCCACCTTGACGAGGACCACGTGATCGAGGCCGACGCGATTGAAGCTGTTTTCGAGCGCCAGGATTCCCTGGATCTCGTAGGCCTTGACCATCGCCTCGAGCACCTGCCGCATCAGCAGCGGCGCCTCGCCCTGCGCCACCCGAGTACGCGACAGCCAGTCGGCAGTGGCGAGAATGCCGCCGAGGTTGTCGGAAGGGTGGCCCCATTCGGCGGCCAGCCAGGTGTCGTTGAAGTCGAGCCAGCGGATCATGGTGCCGATGTTGAATGCCGCCCGCACCGGATCGAGCCGGTAGTCGGTACCGGGAACGCAGGCGCCATGCGGCACCTCGGTGCCGGCAACGATCGGTCCGAGCAACCTGCTGCAGGCCGGATAGTCGAGCGCCTCGAGCGCGCAGCCCAGCGCATCGAGCAGGCAATAGCGCGCGGTCTCGACGGCAGCGCGCGAGTCGATCCGGAAGTTCAGGACGTAGTCGGCGATGTCGACCAGGACGCGGTCGGGATCGGGGCGGCTGGCGGGAATTCGTGTCGTCATCGCGCGGCCTCGCTTCCTCCTGGCAGCTTGTCAGCTACGCCGGGCAAGCGGGACGAAGTCCTGCACCTCCGGCCCGACGTAGTTGGCCGAGGGCCGGATGAGCTTGCCATCGATCCGCTGTTCGATGACATGCGCCGACCAGCCGCTGGTGCGGGCAATGACGAACAGCGGTGTAAACATCGGCGTCGGCACGGCGAGCATGTGGTAGGCGACTGCCGAAAACCAGTCGACGTTCGGAAAGATGCGCTTCTGCTCCCACATCACCGCCTCGATGCGGCTGGCGATGTCGAACAGGACGAGGTTGTCGCCATCGGTGCACAGTTGTTGCGCCACCGAACGGATCACCTTGCTGCGCGGGTCGGCGATCGTGTACAGGGGGTGGCCGAAGCCGGTGATGATCTCCCGGTTCGCGAGGCGGCGGCCAATGTCCTGCTCGGCATGCACGGCATCGTCGTAACGACTCTGGATCTCGAACGCCACCTCGTTGGCGCCGCCGTGCCGGCGGCCGCTGAGCGCCCCGATGGCGCCGCTGATCGCCGCATAGAGGTCGGCGCCGGTGCCGGTTATCGTTCGAGCGGTGAAGGTCGAGGCGTTGAACTCGTGCTCGGCGTACAGCACCAGCGACTTGTCGAGGCTGCGCGCGTGCAGCGCTGGCGGTGCCTTGCCGCGCAGAAGGTGAAGAAAATGCGCGGCGATCGAGTCGTCGTCGGTCTCGGTATCGATGCGCCGACCGTTGTGCGACCAGTGATACCAGTAGAGCAGCATCGAGGCGAAGCTGGCAATGAGCCGGTTGGCAATCTCGCGCGCTGCCCCGGGGTTGTGGTCCTGCGCTTCCGGCAGGATGGTTCCCAGCGCCGAACAGCCACTGCGCAGGACATCCATCGGGTGCGCGGACGCGGGTAGATTCTCAAGCATCGGCCGCAGCATCACCGGCAGACCACGCAGGGTCTTCAGCTTCTTCCGGTACTGATTGAGCTGCGTCGGACTGGGCAGGCGCCCGTAGAGCAGCAGGTAGGCGACCTCCTCGAAACCCGCGTCCTCGGCGAGGGCAATGACGTCGTAGCCGCGGTAGTGGAGGTCGTTGCCGGTACGCCCGACCGAGCAGATGGCGGTGTTGCCGGCAACCACGCCCGACAACGCGACTGATTTCTTGGTCTTGGGAAGCTCCGCCTGCAGCGCCTGGTCCATCGTCTTCGCCCCCTTTCCGCCATCGCCGCAGCACGAAGTGCCGACCGTTCGCGCGAGTATTCCCGACTTTGGCAAGTCAGGTCAACTGCAGAAGTGCCGGCGCGGGCTCTGCTCAGACCTGGCCGATCCCGGGCTTCGCGCGCTCGCTTCGCCAGCGGTCATGACTGTCGAGACGCCCCTGATCGTGAAAGTCATGACCGTTTCCCTCCTCCGAGACCCTTCTCCCACGCACGGGCAAAGAGAGATGCGCCAGTCGCAGACGCCACTTTCACATCAACAGCACGCGCCTCAGCGCTCGGGAGCACGCAGCCCCGGGCCGTCCAGCGCCTGCAGCTGTGCCGGCGGCTGGAATGCCAGCATGCAGGCGCGCTCGTGACCGACGAGATACTTCGGCAGGCGGGCGACCTCGACGTCGACGACACCGGCCTCGATCATTCCGAGAGCGACCGCCGCCTCGCGAGAGAGGTCGATGACCCGCTTGCGGTGACCCATCCGGTCGTTGATTCGCACGACGACGCAGCGCGCCGACGGCACGCGGCGCACGGCCACCAGTGCCCCGAGGGGAAAACGATTGCTCGCCGCCGAAATGACGTGATGCTGGTAGGTCTCGCCGGAAGCCGTGCGACGGCCATGGAAGGCGGTGGAGTAGAAGCTCGCCCGGCCGGAGACGATCAGTGTCGAGTCGACGAAGCGGCCGTGCGGCCCGAGCGAAGGAAATTCCTCCGCCGTGGCGACAGCCGGGAGCAGCAGGGCCAGAGCAATGAATGGCAGCCTCACGGCAGCCCGCTTCGGGTCGCTCGCAACGTCGGCCCAGCTCGCCTGCGCTCAATCGAGATCGGTGCAGGACGCCGCATTCGGCCTACAATTCCCGCCTTGGGTGACGCGGTGTTCATGATTGATGAAAATGGTCTCTGGGGGCAGCAGTTCGCGAGGCGTTGAGCCTCATCTGGCGAAGCATAGCCTGCCTGCGGCCGCCCGCACAAGTCACGGGCAGCGAGACCGGCAGCGGCACCAATGAAGACGCACGTCCTGCCGGAGTGGCTGCGCCGACTGCTGATGCGCAGCGTGAGCCATCGCTACTACACGGCGGTGGTGGCGGCGATCGCCTTCGGCGCGACGGTGAGCTTCGCTTTTCCTTTCGTCGCTGTGCTGATCCCGGCCGTATTGCTCTCGCCCCGCCGCTGGCGGACTCTCGGCCTCTCCTGTGGTATCGCCAGCGGTCTCGGCGCGGCGGTACTGGTCGAGATCTTCGGCTTTCTTGGCTCGGAACTCGTTCTCTCGCGCCACCCCGATCTGGTGCAGAGCGCCGCCTGGCAGACGGCGAGCGAATGGCTGCAGCAATGGGGCCTGCTGGCGCTGATGGTGATCGCCGCGGGGCCGCTGCCGCAAACCCCGGCGCTGCTCTTCTGTGCCCTTGCCCAGGTGCCGACACCCGGCATCCTGATCGCAGTCACGGTCGGCAAGACGGCGAAATACCTCTTCCTGGCCTGGGTCACGGCCCTCTACCCGGGGCGCTTCGTGCGCTACAACTGAGCGGCCGCCAATCTCGCTGCGGCAGCGCTCAGGCGACCCCGGCGCTGTGCGCCTGCACGTCTGCCCAGTAACTGGAGCGCACCATCGGCCCGCAGGCAGCGCCGCTGAACCCCATCGCCAGCGCCGCCTCCTCGTAGCTCCTGAAGACATCCGGGTGAACGTAGCGCTGCACCGGCAGGTGGTGGACCGACGGGGCCAGGTACTGGCCGATGGTCAGCATCTCGACGTCATGGGCGCGCAGGTCGCGCAGCACCTCGATGATTTCGTCGTCGGTCTCGCCGAGACCGACCATCAGGCCCGACTTGGTCGGCACCTGCGGATAGCGCGCCTTGAAGGCCTTGAGGAAGGCCAGCGAGTGCGCGTAGTCGGCGCCCGGCCGGGCTTGCCGGTAGAGCCGCGCGACGGTCTCCAGATTGTGGTTGAGGACGTCGGGCAGTGACTGGCCGAGGGCCACGAGGGCGACCTCCATGCGGCCACGGAAATCGGGCACCAGGGTTTCGATGACGGTTCCCGGCGAGCGCTGGCGTACTGCGGCGATGACCTCGACGAAGTGTTGCGCGCCACCGTCGCGCAGGTCGTCCCGATCAACGCTGGTGATCACCACGTAGCGCAGCTGCAACCGCGCGACGCTGTCGGCCAGGCTGGCCGGCTCGTCGGCAGCGGGCGGCAACGGTTTGCCATGTCCGACGTCACAGAAGGGGCAGCGGCGCGTGCAGATGTCGCCGAGGATCATGAAGGTTGCGGTGCCACGGCCAAAGCACTCGCCGATGTTCGGGCAGGCGGCTTCCTCACAGACGGTGTGCAGCTTCTGCTCGCGCAACATCCTCTTGATCTCGCCGAAGCGGCCGCTGTCGTTGCCGGCCTTGACGCGAATCCACTCGGGCTTGCGCTGTGGCGCCTGCGGGACGATCCTGATCGGAATGCGGGCCGTCTTCAGTTCGCCCTTTTCCTTGACGCCAGCGACCCTCGTCAAGCCGTTGCCTGTCTCTCCTGCGTTGCGGGTGCTCATTGCTTGCGCTCCAGTTGTCTCGCGAGGTGTTCGGCCAGCGCCGTCGCCGCCAGCGCCGGCGTCAGCGCGATGCCGAGATCGCGGGTCTGCGTCACCGGCATGCCGGGGAAGCCACAGGGGTTGATCGCCGCAAAAGGCGACAGATCCATGTCGACGTTGAGACTGACGCCATGGTAGCAACAGTTCCGGCGCACGCGCAGACCCAGTGCGGCGACCTTCGCCGCGCCGATGTAGACGCCGGGCGCGCCGGCATGGCGTGCGGCGGCGACGCCATGCGCCGCCAGCAGTTCGATCACCGCCTGCTCGATCATCGCCACCAGTTCTCGCACCTTCAGCCGGCGCCGCGCAAGGTCGAGCAGCAGGTAGATCACAACCTGGCCGGGACCGTGATAGGTGATCTGCCCACCACGGTCGGTCCGCAGCAGCGGGATTCCGAGGTCGGCCAGAAGGTGCGCGGGCTTGCCTGCCTGGCCGAGCGTGAACACCGGCGGGTGCTCACAGGACCAGAGCTCGTCACCGGTGGCCGCACCACGGTCGGCGGTGAACTGCGCCATTGCCTCCCAGCTCGCCTGGAAACCGCAGCGCCCGAGCTGACGGAGGAACAGCGGCACGTACCCGGGCTGCGACAGCAACTGCAGCTGCCCGCCGTCGTTCACAACACCAGCCTGACCAGCGGATGCGCACTCAGTTCCCGGTACAGCCGGTCGAGCTGTTCGCGACTGGTGGCGTTGATCGTGCAGGTCAGGCCGAGGTACCTGCCGGCGCTCGACGGGCGCATCTCCATCGTCGCGGCATCGAAATCCGGCGCGTGCCGCAGCACCACTTCGAGCACCGTCTGCGCGAAGTCGTCTGCGGCTTGGCCCATGATCTTGAGCGGAAAGGCACAGGGAAACTCGAGCAGGCTCTGACGCTCCTCAGCCATCGACACCGACGTTCCACCGGCTGCGTGCGACACGGCCGCGCATCAGTTGAACCAGAGGCGGATCGTGTCGATCATCCGCCCCATGATGCCGGCCGCCGGGACGGCCTCGAGCGCCAGTACCGGGTACTCGCCGTAAGGTTTGTCGTCGAGGCTCAGCTTGAGGGTGCCGAGGACCTGCCCGGCCGCGATCGGTGCGATCAGTGTCTGCGGCGAGACCAGTTCGCTGCGAAGCCTTGGCCCGAAGCCCTTCGGGACGGTCAGCACGAGGTCGCTGGTGAAGCCGATCCGAACCGTGCTCTGCTGACCCTTCCAGACCTTCAAGGTGGCCACCGCCTCATTCTTGGCATAAAGCTGCACCGCATCGTAGAACTGGAAGCCGTAGTTGAGCAGCTTCAGGGACTCCTGCGTGCGCGTGCTGTCGGAGTTGGCGCCGAGGACCACCGACAGCAGCCGACGCGGACCACGCTTGGCCGACGACACCAGGCAGTAGCCGGCGGCCTCGGTATGACCCGTCTTCAGGCCGTCGACGGTCGGATCGATATGCAGCAGCCGGTTGCGATTCGGTTGCGTGATGTTGTTGTAGCGAAACTCCTTCAGCGAGTAATACTTGGCGTAGTCCTCGGGATAGTCGCGAATCAGCGCCGCCGCCAGGAGCGCCAGGTCGCGCGCCGTGGTGTAGTGTTGCGGGTCGGGCAGGCCGCTGGCGTTGCGGAAGTTCGAATCCTTCATGCCGAGCCGTTGCGCTTCGCGATTCATCATCTGCGCGAAGTTCTCCTCGTCACCGGCAATCGCCTCCGCCAGTGCAACACAGGCGTCATTCCCCGACTGGACGATCATGCCCTTGAGCAGGTCCTCGACCTTGACCTGCGTGCCGACCTGGATGAACATCTTCGAGCCGCCGGTCTTCCAGGCTTTTTGTGATACCGGCACGGTCTGATCGGCCTTCAGCGTCCCCTGCCTGATGGCGGCAAAACTCAGGTAGGCGGTCATCAACTTGGTCAGCGAAGCGGGTTCCAGGCGCTGGTCTGGCGCCTGCGCGGCGAGCGTCTGACCGGAAGCGACATCAACCAGCAGCCACGACCGGGCAGCGAGCGAGGGCGGCGTTGGCAGTTGCTCGGCAACCGCGAGCAGCGGCAGACAGACGATCAGCAGAAGGAGCGAGCGGAGCTTGGACATGGCGTAGTCTTGGAAAAAGCCGCGATTATAGCAACCTGCTCGCAGCCGCCTGTACGCCTTTTGTGAGCAGTTCTTGCCACTCGATGCCGGTGGCCGTGACTTACTCCACAGCCCCCGGTGTGCGCAGCGACGTACGATGGCGGCACTTTTCCTGCCCCCCGCCAACCCCTGAGCGCCACTGACCCGCCCTTCATGCAGCCTCCCTTCCGACCGCTATCGGGTTCCCTTGACCTGCAGGGCGTTTTCGCGCAGCTGGCAAGGCGCGGGCTTCACGGCAACCGCCTCGACGAGGTGCTGCGCCAGCTCACCGCCACCACCGCCCAGACACTGAACATCGAACGCGTCAGCCTCTGGGGCCTCAGCGAGCAGCGCCAGCAGCTCGAGTGCATCGACCTCTACGAGCTGTCGCACGACCGTCACAGCAACGGCTTCAAGCTGCACGCCCGACGCTACCCGGAGTATTTCCGTGCCCTCAGCCTCGGTGAACCGATCATCGCCGATGACGCCCTGAAGCACCCTTCGACGCAGGAGTTCCTGCGTGACCATCTGTTGCAGCACGGCATCAGCGCACTCATCAACTCGCCAATCCACGCCGACGGTGAGCTGCAGGGCGTCCTCTCGATCGAACGCGTCGGCCAGCATTCGGCGTGGACTTCGGTGCAGCGGCTGTTCGTACACGCCGTCGCCAGCCTGGTCAGCCTGGCGTTGCTGCAACACGAGCTGCTGTCCCGGGAAGAGGAGCTGCGTGACGCGCGCAACCTGCGGCAGGCCCTCTTCAACGGCGCCCGCGATGCGATCCTGATCGCCGACGCGCGAACCGGCGAGATCATCGACGCCAACCCGCAGGCGGAAAAACTGTTCGGGCGACGCTGGCAGGAGCTGCTTGGCGTCCTGCATGGCGAACTCTGCCGACGCTACGAGGCGGTCGAGCTGCGCGACCTCTTTCGCCAGCTGGGCAGCAGCGGCGAGGTCGAAGTGCTGCGCAGCGCCGTGGTCGCCGACGACGGCAAGCTGATACCGGTCGAGATCAGCAGTCAGGTGGTTCAGCTCGCCCAGGGCAGGGAGATCGTGCAGGGGATGTTCCGGCCGCTCGAACCGGGGCCTGACGAAGCCTGATCAGCGGACGACGAAGGTCGGTTTGTAGCCGAGAGCCAGCCGAATCCTTTCGGCAACCCTGTCGGCGTCGGCCCGGCTGGGGTATGGCCCGAGATGGACACGGTGCAGGCCAGCGGCGGCGCTGACCTGGATTCCCTCGTTGAGCCAGTCGAGTTCGCGCTGCAGATGCGCGCGCAGGCTGTCGGCGTTGTCGGCACTGGCGAAGGCGCCGAGCTGGAGAAAGATGCCGCCGGCGGCAACCGGCGCCACCGTCGCTGCCGCCGGCGCGGCTGGCCGCTGCATCTCGCGCGCCGGCGCGCGGGCTGTAGTATCGAGGCCGAGGCGAAGCGCGAGCAGTTCGATCTCGTCGCGCTCGGCCGCGCCGCCGGATGCAGCGGCCGGTGCCGGCGCCGCCATCACCCGCGCATAGCTCATCGTCGTCGCGCCCTCGGGCAGGATGGCCTCGACCTGCACCAGCGTACTGCCATCGTCGACGTAACCGAGCCGGTGCGCAGCGGCGTAGGAAAGGTCGATCACCCGGTCGGCGTGGAAGGGGCCGCGGTCGGTCACGCGGACGACCACCGATCTGCCATTGGCGATTCGCGTCACCCGGACATACGAGGGAAGCGCCAGCGTCGGATGCGCCGCGGTCATTGCGAACATGTCGTATGGCTCGCCGATCGATGTCTTGAGGCCGTGAAACTTCTTGCCATACCAGCTGGCAACGCCTCGTTCCTGGTGCGGCCGCAGGCTGCTGTGCGGTTCGTATGCCTTGCCGAGAACGACGTAAGGCCGGTTGGCGAAGCGGTGCAGCGGTTCGAGGCGTGGCTCCGCATCGGCTATGTCGTCGAGATTGTCGGGAATCTCGTCACCCGGACCGTCGTCCTTGTAGTAGGCTCCGCCGCGCTTCTGGACGACGTTCGACTTGCGTGGCAGCTTCGCCGGCGCCTTCGTCTGCTCCGGGCTGCGCGCGACCTGCTCTGGCGACCGCGCCGGCTGCCCACCACAGGCAGCCAGCAGCAGCACCAGACAGCAGGAAGCGCCTGCCGGCGCCAGGAACAAAGAAAACGTTCCGCGCTTCATTGCCGCACCAGCATCCGGTGCGTCTGGATGCTCATCAGGATGCCGACCCCGACCGACAGGGTCACCAGCGCCGTCCCGCCGTAGCTCATGTACGGCAGCGGCACGCCGACAACCGGCAGGATGCCGCTGACCATGCCGACGTTGACGAAGACGTAGGTGAACAGACTGAGGGTGATCGAGCCGGCGAGGACGCGTGCGAAGAACGTCGAGGCGTTGGCGGCGATCATCAGCCCACGACCGATCAGCAACAGGTAGAGCAGCAACAGAACGGCGTTGCCGAGCAGACCCCTCTCCTCGGCATAGACGGCGAAGATGAAGTCGGTGTGGCGCTCGGGAATGAACTCGAGGTGGGTCTGCGTCCCCTCCAGCCAGCCCTTGCCGAAACTGCCACCGGAACCGATGGCGATCGTCGCCTGGATGATGTGATAGCCGGCACCGAGTGGATCGCTGCTCGGGTCGATCAGGGTCAGGATGCGCTTGCGCTGGTAGTCGTGCAGCATCGTCCACGCGAACGGAGCGGCAGCCGCGCCCGCCGCCAGCAGGCCGACGATCACCTTCCACGGCAGGCCGCCGAGGAAGATGACGTAGAAGCCGGCGGCGCCGACGAGGATAGCCGTTCCCAGATCCGGCTGCTTGGCGATCAGCACGAAGGGAACCAGCAGCAACAGGCAGGCGACGGCGTAGTGACGCGCTTTCAGCGTCGCCTCGTGCTTGTGGAAGTACCAGGCGAGCATCAGCGGCACGGCGATCTTGAGGATTTCGGAGGGCTGGATGCGGGTGAAACCGAGCGACAGCCAGCGCCTGGCGCCGTTGACCTTGATCCCGACGAAGAAGACGAGGATCAGCAGGACGACGCCGGCAAGGTAGAGTGGAACAGCGAAGCGCATCAGCTTCTGCGGTGGCAGCTGCGCCACGGCCCACATCACGGCGAGGCCAACCGACATGTTCATTGCCTGTGCGAGCAAGCGGCTGCTGTTGTCGGCGGTGGCACTATGGACCGTCGTCAGACCGACTGCCATCAGCGCCAGCGTGAGCAGCAACAACACACCGTCGATCGGCTTGACAAGACGCACCCAGGCGCGCTGCGCCAACTGCTCCGCCATCAGCTAGTCCCCCTCGACATTCTCTTCCCTTGCTGCGCCCTTGGGCAGCTTGCCAAGCAGATAGTAGTCGAAGACCATGCGCGCGATCGGCGCCGCCGCCTGGGCGCCAAAGCCGCCGTTCTCCACCAGCACGGCGAGGGCAATCGTCGGTGCCTCGGCCGGCGCATAGGCGATGAAAAGCGCATGATCGCGCAACTCCTTCTTCACCCGCGATTCCTTGTACTCCGCACCCTTGAGGCTGAACACCTGCGACGTTCCCGTCTTTCCCGCCGAGGTATAGCCGGCTCCGGCAAACGCGCGCGCGCTGGTGCCGCTGATGTTGACCCCGACCATCGCCTTTTTGATCACCTCGATATTCTGCCGTTTCCAGGGCAGGATGCGCAGCGGCTCGGGCTCGATCATCGTCTTCTCGCCGGTACGGCTGTCGGTGATGTACTTGACCAGATGCGGACGATACATGATGCCGTTGTTGGCAATGGCGGCCGTAGCCTGCGCCAGCTGGATCGGCGTGTAGGAATTGTAACCCTGGCCGATGCCGATCGAGATCGTTTCACCGGCAAACCACTTCTGCTGCTCGGGGCGCCTGAAGCGGCGCTTCTTCCACTCCGGCGAAGGCAGGACGCCCGGCGATTCGCCCTCGATATCGACGCCGGTCCTCTGCCCGAAACCGATCTGGCCCATGAAGCGCGCGATGGCGTCGATCCCCATGTCGTTGGCGAGCAGGTAGTAGTAGGTGTCGCAGGAGACGACGATCGACTTGTGCATGTCAACCAGACCGTGACCGCCCTTCTTGTCGTCACGGAACTGGTGCCCGCCGAAGTTGAAGACGCCCGGGTCGGAGATCGCCTGGCCCGGCGTCCGCTTGCCGATTTCGAGCGCTGCCAGGGCCATGAACGGCTTGAAGGTCGAACCCGGCGGATAGGCCCCATTCAGCGCCCGGTTGAGCAGCGGCTTGTCGGGCGAGTTGTTGAGCTGATCCCAGTCGTCGCTGCGAATGCCGTCGACGAACAGGTTGGGGTCGAAGGTCGGCGTCGATACCAGCGCCAGGATGCCGCCGGTGGCAGGCTCGATCGCCACCAGCGCACCGCGGCGATCGCCGAAAGCCTTCTCCGCTATCTCCTGCAGCCGGATGTCGAGCGTCAGGCTCAGGTTGTTGCCCGGCACCGGAGGTGTGCGCGAGAGGCTGCGCACAGCCCGGCCGCCTGCGTCGATCTCCACCTGCTCGTAACCCGTTTCGCCGTGCAGCTGAAATTCGTACTTCTGCTCCAGGCCGGACTTGCCGATGTGGTCGGTGCCCTTGTAGTTGTTCGTCTGTTCGCTTTCCTCGATGATCTCGAGGTCGCGCTTGTTGATGCGGCTGATGTAGCCGATGGCATGCGCTCCGACCGCACCCTCGGGATAGTGGCGGAAGAGGCGCGCCTTGACTTCGACGCCGGGAAAGAGATAGCGATTGGCGGCAAAGCGCGCCACCTCCTCCTCGCTCAGCCGCGTGCGGATCGGCAGGCTCTCGAAGGTCTTGCTCTCCTCGAGCAGCCTGCGGAAGCGTTTCCGGTCCTTCGGCAGGACTTCGATCACCTTGCTCAGGCCGTCGATGGTTGCCTCGAGGTCCTCGACCCTCGACGGCGTGATCTCCAGCGTAAAGGCCGAGTAGTTGCGCGCCAGCACCGTCCACTGGCGATCGAGGATGACGCCCCGGTTGGGAACGATCGGCACCAGCGAGATGCGGTTGTCCTCGGCACGCGTGGAGTAGTAGTCGTGCTGCACGACCTGCAGGTGAAAGAGGCGCGCAGCGAGGAGGGCGAAGGCGACGAAGACGGCAAACCCGGCCAGCCCGACGCGAAAACGGAAGCGCTCGAGTTCACGATCCGGAGCATCGAGCCGCGAGTGACGACCGAGCAAGACCGGCTCCTTCAGCGAAGCGCGGACGCGGCCACCGCGGGCGCCGTACGGTGGCGCGCCGGAACGACCCTTGCCGGTTGCTCAGAGCGGGCGATTGGCATCATGGTCAGCCGGCTGATGTTGCGGCAACAGGAGGAGAAAGGTCAGGACAGGCCACAGCAGGGTGGCCAGCAGCGGTCCCAGGAAGTAGCCAAAGCCCGGGAAATCCGCGCCGGCAACGGTACGCACGGCGACCTGCACCAACTGCACCAGCAGCAGCAGCGGAAAGACATGCAGCGCCTGCTGCCCGAGCGGAAACCACAGGATCCGGCGCGACAGCGAGCCGCCGCCATAGACCGCCAGGACATAGGCGAGTGCGTGTTGCCCGAGCAGGCTGGCATCGGCGACGTCCATGGCGATTCCGCAGAGAAAGGCAAGGCCCATGCCGACCCGGCGCGGCTCACGCACGCTCCAGAAGACCAGTAGCAGTGCCAGCCAGTCCGGCAGACCCGTCCACAACGAGGTGGGCAGCAGGTTCAGCAGCAGCGCCACGGCCAGGCTGCAGGCGATGAACCACGGGCGAACCGGCAGGAGGATGCGGGCCGACGAACGATAGCTGGTCTGCATGTGGCTATTCCCTCCTGAGCCGCTTCTTGCGCGCCGACGACGCCTTCAGCGGCTTCGTCTCGCGGCCGGTCTCCTGTGCCAGTTCCGCCGGCAGAACAACCGGCGGCCGCTGGTCGAGGACCATCACCTCGCTGAAGTTCTCGACGCCCGCCAGCGGCATGCAGAAGATGCGGGCGAACGAGTACGAGGTGTCACGTTCCACATGCACCACCCTGGCAACCGGGAAACCCGGCAGAAAGATCCCGTCGAGACCGGAAGTCACCAGCGTGTCGCCATTCTGGACATCGGCGTTGGCCGGCAGGAAGCGCAGCTCGAGCTGTCCGTTGCCGAGGCCGAAGACCACCGAACGCTGACCCGTCCGGACGATCTGCACCGGCACCGCCTGCTCCTTGTCGGTGATCAGCGTCACCTCGGCGACGAACGGGAAGATCCGCGTCACCTGGCCAACGACGCCTGCATCGTCGATCACCGGCAGGCCGGCGACCACCCCGTCCTGCTGCCCCTTGTCGATGACGATCCGTCGCGTGTAGGGATCACGCGCAGCGTAAAGGATCTGTGCCACCTGACCGCTGGCATGCTGCCGCTCCCTGACGCCAAGAAGCTTGCGCAGGCGCTCGTTCTCGACTTCGAGTTGCTGCGTGCGCAGCAGCGTCGTCACCTTCTCCATGTGCGCCTGTTGCAGGCGCGCGTTCTCTTCGCGCAGGTGGGCGAGGCTGACGAAGTAGTCACCGGCACTGGCGACCGAATGTGCCGGCAGATGCGCCAGCTGCTGCAGCGGATGGGTGAACAGCGACAACGCCTGCCGCACGACCTCCACTGCCTGCAGGCGGGCATCGACGACCAGCAAGGCCACCGCAACCGCGACGTAGAAGGATAGCAACGCCAGCGGCGCCGGCCCACGCTTGAAAAACGGTGGCGGCTGATGTTCCATCGATCAGGCCTGGCAACTCGCAACGCACGGCAAGGCCGCCGCCACGGGTCAATCGGAGGCGAAGATGCTGCCGAGGTTGTCCATCTTCTCGAGCGCCATACCGCAGCCACGCGCGACGCAGGTCAGGGGCTCCTCGGCGACGATTACCGGCAGCCCGGTCTCTTCCATCAACAGCCGGTCGATGTCGCGCAGCAGCGCACCGCCGCCGGTCAGGACCATACCCTTCTCGGCAATGTCGGCACCCAACTCGGGGGGCGTCTTCTCGAGTGCCGACTTGACCGCCGAGACGACGCTGTTCAGCGGCTCGGTCAGGGCCTCGAGGATCTCGTTCGAGGAAATGGTGAACTTGCGCGGAATGCCCTCGGCCTTGTTGATTCCCGAGACCTCCATCTCGCGCACCTCGGCACCGGGAAAGGCCGATCCGATTCGCTTCTTGATGTTCTCGGCGGTGTTCTCGCCGATCAGCATGCCGTAGTTGCGGCTGATGTAGTTCATGATCGCCTCGTCGAGCTTGTCGCCACCGACCCGCACCGAACCCGCATAGACCATGCCACCGAGCGAGATCACCCCGACCTCGGTCGTCCCGCCACCGATGTCGACGACCATCGATCCGGTCGGCTCGGAAACCGGCAGACCAGCGCCGATGGCCGCCGCCATCGGCTCCTCGATCAGGAAGACCTGGCTGGCACCGGCACCAATCGCCGACTCGCGGATCGCCCGCCGTTCGACCTGCGTCGAGCCTGACGGGACACAGATGATGATCCGTGGCGACGGCGACAGCAGGCGCGAATCGTGCACCTTCTTGATGAACTGCTTGAGCATCTGCTCGGTGACGGTGAAATCGGCGATCACGCCGTCCTTCATCGGCCGGATGACGGTCAACGCGCCGGGTGCCTTGCCGAGCATCTCCTTGGCCGACTTGCCGACCGCCTGGATGGTCTTCTTGGAGCTTGGCCCCCCCTCGGTACGGATGGCGACGACCGACGGTTCATCGAGAACGATCCCTTTCGAGCGCACGTAGATCAGCGTATTGGCGGTGCCGAGGTCGATCGCCAGATCATTCGAGAAGTAACTGCGCAGAAAACTGAACATGCTTGCGAAATCCGTGATGGCCCCAAGCAGGGGCTGCGGTGGGAAAAACTTTTATGATACCTTATATGGCTCGCTCGTTTACCACCTTAGTGATTTCGTAACCATGTCGCTCACCCTAGAACAGGTGCATCGCATTGCCCATCTGGCCCGCATCGAAGTCGACGAGGCCGAGGCCCGCCGCACCCTTGGCCAGCTCAACGAAATCTTCAGCCTCATCGAAACGATGCAGGCAGTCGACACGCAAGGGGTCGAGCCGATGGCGCACGCCCAGGAGCTGGCGCAACGCCTGCGTCCGGACTGCGTGACCGAAAACGACCAACTGGCCCTGCGCGCGGCCTTCCAGGCGATCGCGCCGGAAGCCGAGGCCGGCCTCTACCTCGTGCCAAAGGTCATCGAATGATTGAGTTCAGTCTCGCCGAAATCGCGCAGGCCCTCGCCAGCCGAGAGATCTCGAGTGTCGAACTGACCGGGCTCTACCTCGATCGGATCGCCCGTCACAACCCGCAACTGAACGCCTTCATCACCGTCAACGCCGAGCGCAGCCTGGCGCAGGCGCGGGCCGCCGACGACCGGCTGGCGCGAGGTGACGCACAGGTGCTGACCGGCATTCCGATTGCCCACAAGGACATTTTCTGCGCCCGGGACTGGCTGACGACCTGCGGCTCGAAGATGCTGGGCAACTTCGTCAGCCCCTACGATGCGGCCGTCATCAGCCGTTTCCACGAGGCCGGCGCGGTGCTGCTCGGCAAGACCAACATGGACGAGTTCGCGATGGGCTCGTCGACCGAGACCTCCTTCTACGGGCCAACCGCCAATCCGTGGGCGCTGGACCGCGTCCCCGGCGGTTCGTCCGGCGGCTCGGCGGCGGCAGTTGCGGCACGCCTGGCGCCGGCAGCAACCGGTACCGACACCGGTGGATCGATTCGCCAGCCGGCCGCCCTGTGCAACCTCAGCGGAATGAAGCCGACCTACGGCGTCATCTCGCGCTACGGCATGATCGCTTTCGCCTCGTCGCTCGACCAGGCGGGCCCGCTCGCCCGTTCGGCAGCCGACTGCGCGCTGCTGCTGAACTGCATGGCCGGTTTCGACGAACGCGACTCGACCAGCCTCGACCGCCCGCGCGAGGACTTCAGCCGCGAACTGACGGCGGCCGCCAGCAGCAGGCCGCTCGCCGGACTACGCATCGGCTTGCCGGAACAGTTCTTTGGTGACGGCTGCAGCCCCGAGGTCATGCAACTCGTCGAAGCCGCCATCGCCGAGTACCGCAACCTTGGCGCCGAGACGGTGGCCGTCAGCCTGCCGAGCATGCAGCTCTCGGTGGCCGCGTATTACGTGATCGCACCGGCAGAGGCGAGTTCGAATCTGGCACGCTTCGACGGCGTCCGCTACGGCTACCGCGCACCAGCCTACGACGACCTCACCGACATGTACTGCAAGAGCCGCGCGCAGGGTTTCGGCGCCGAGGTCAAGCGCCGCATCCTGATCGGCACCTACGTCCTCTCGCACGGCTACTACGACGCCTACTACCTGCAGGCACAACGCATCCGCCGGCTGATCGCCAGTGATTTTGCCGAGGCCTTCCGGCAGTGCGAAGTGATCATCGGCCCAACCAGTCCGAGCACCGCTTTCAGACTCGGCGAGAAGGCTGCCGATCCGGTGCAGATGTACCTCTCCGACATCTATACGATCGCCGTCAACCTGGCCGGCCTGCCCGGGATCTCGATTCCTTGCGGCTTCGCCGCCGGCCTGCCGGCAGGCCTGCAGTTGATCGGCAACTACTTCACCGAAGCGCGGCTGCTCAACGTCGCCCACCGCTACCAGCAGGCAACCGACTGGCACCTGCAGTGCCCGGCCGGCCATGCCTGAGATGCCGCGTCTGCTGGTCGGGCAGCCTGCCGGGTCGGCGACACCGTTCCACCCGGTCGGCGCAGGCACACGCCTGGCCCGGACCGCGGCCCTTGAAGAGTGAGCAAGCAGAGATGAAACAGTGGGAAGTCGTCATCGGTATCGAAACGCATGTACAGCTGTCAACCCGAGCCAAGATCTTTTCCGGCAGTTCGACCGCCTTTGGTGCCGCACCCAACCTGCAGGCCAATGCCGTGGACATCGCGCTGCCCGGCGTCCTGCCGGTACTCAACAGGCGAGCCGTCGAATGCGCGATCCGCTTCGGTCTCGCGGTGGACGGCGAGATCGCCGCGAAGTCGGTCTTCGCGCGCAAGAACTACTTCTATCCGGATCTGCCGAAGGGCTACCAGATCAGCCAGTACGAGCTGCCGGTGGTGCGTGGCGGCAGACTGCCGGTCCAGGTCGGTGAGCGCGAGAAGATGATCGCCCTGACCCGTGCACACCTCGAGGAGGATGCCGGCAAGTCGCTGCACGAAGGACTCGGCCAGGCAGCCCAGGGGCGATCGGGAATCGACCTCAACCGGGCCGGAACACCACTGCTCGAGATCGTCACCGAGCCCGACATGCGTTCGGCCGCGGAAGCCGTCGCTTACGCCCGGGCGCTGCACGCGCTGGTACGCTGGATCGGCATCTGCGATGGCAACATGCAGGAAGGCTCGTTCCGCTGCGATGCCAACGTCTCGATCAGACCGGCAGGCGAGACGCTTTTCGGCACCCGACGCGAGATCAAGAACCTCAATTCCTTCCGCTTCCTGCAACAGGCGATCGACTACGAGGTGCGCTGGCAGATCGCCACCATCGAGGACGGCGGCAGCATCGAGCAGGCAACGGTCCTGTTCGACGCGGACAGCGGCGAGACGCGTGCGATGCGCTCGAAGGAGGATGCCCACGATTACCGTTACTTCCCCGACCCGGACCTGCTGCCGCTGGTCATCGACCGCCAGTGGGTGGCGCAGGCTCGCGCCGAGTTGCCCGAACTGCCAGCTGCCCGGCGCGAGCGGTTGATGGCCGACAGCGGGCTGTCCGCTTACGACGCCAGCATCCTGACCGCTTCGCTCGACCTGGCGAACTACTACGAAGCGACCGTTACCGCCGCGGGCAAGGAAAACGCCAAGATCTGTGCCAACTGGGTGATGGTCGACCTGGCGGCGCGGCTGCACAGGGAAGACCGCGACATCGGCGAGTCACCGATCTCGGCGGCGCAGCTCGGTGGACTGATTGCCCGCATCGCCGACGGAACGATCTCGACGAGCATGGCGCGCAAGGTCTTCGACGAGCTCTGCAGCGGCGGCCAAGCCAGTTCGGCCGACGCGATCATCGCCAGTCAGGGGCTGCAGCAGATCAGTGACAGCGGCGCGCTGACGGCACTGATCGACGAGTTGCTGGCCGCCAACCCGGGCATGGTTGCCGAGTTCAGGTCAGGCCGGGAAAAGGCGTTCAACGCTCTGGTCGGTCAGGTGATGAAGGCGACGCGCGGCCAAGCCAACCCGCAGCGGGTCAGTGAATTGCTGCGGCAGAAGCTCGCCTGAAAGCCCGCCGCTCGCCCGGACGGGAAGCCGCCGCGCGCCGTCAGGGTCGCCCGGAAGGCGGCCGCTTGGAGAGTTCGATGAAGCGGCGCAGGTCATCGTCGTACTTCAGGCGAATCGTGTCGCGGTCCTTCTTCTTCGATTCGATCACCGACTCCTGCGCCCGGATCTCCTGATCGGCATCGCGCAGGCCCTTCGCCACCTCGACCGGCAACTGCCGGTTCCTGTAGAACTCGGCCTCATCCTCGAAGCGCTTGCGCTGACGACGCACATCGGCGATCCGTTCCTCGGCTGCCTTGATGGCCGCGCTCAGGTCCCGCTCGGCGCGCGCCCGCATCAGTTCGATATCCTTCTCGCTGCCATAGGTGTTGAGCAGCGCTTGGTCCTTCCGCCTCTGCTCGCTGAGCAACCGCTCCTGTTCGCGGCGGCGCTGCTCTTCGGCGGCTCGCTGGGCGCGCTGCTCGGGACTCAGTGGTGCCTCGACGGTGCGCACGGGCCGACCGGACACGCCGATCTCGCGATACGCCCGCCCGATGCAGATGGCCGGCAGGATGTCACCGCAGACCTGCTTGCCCGAGTCATCGTGGCAACAGAAGATCGTCACCCCGGCAAGCGCCGGCGGCGCGACTGCCAGTGCCACCAGTAGCAGGAGGCTTCTGCTAGGCGACACGCGCAATGCCATACTGCTGCCGATAGGCAGCGACCACCGCCTCGTTCTGCCGGAGTTGCGGACTGTTGCGGAGAAAGCCCATCAGGTCGTCCAGCGTCGCGACGGCGACCACCGGCATGCCGTAATCGCGCTCAACCTCCTGCACCGCGGACAACTCGCCCTGACCCCGCTCCATGCGGTCGAGGGCGATGACCACGCCGGCAGGCGAAGCACCCGCGGCGCGAATCAAATCCACCGATTCGCGAATCGACGTGCCGGCGGTGATGACATCGTCGATGATCAGAACGCGACCGGCGAGTGGCGCACCGACGATGCTGCCGCCCTCACCGTGATCCTTGGCCTCCTTGCGATTGAAGGAGAACGGCAGGTTCAGTCCTCCCCGGGCGAGCGCCACCGCAGTCACCGCGACCAGCGGAATACCTTTGTAGGCCGGACCGAACAGACTATCGGCAACGATCCCGCTGCTGCTGATCGCCTTGGCGTAGAATTCGGCCAGCCGACCGAGGGCGGCGCCGTCGTTGAACAGGCCGGCGTTGAAAAAGTACGGCGACAGCCGGCCCCCTTTGGTTCTGAACTCGCCGAAACGGAGCACGTTCTGCGCCACCGCGAATTCGATGAACTGCTGTCGGAAATCCATGGACTCTATTTCACTGAAAGCCGGTCTCGGCGCCTGCCAGCTATGTTACGCATCATTACGCTGAACCTCAACGGCATTCGCTCGGCGTGGCGCCGGGGACTCCTGCCCTGGCTCGACAGGCAGAACGCCGACATCGTCTGCGTTCAGGAACTGCGAGCCCACGCAGCGGACCTCGACGAGCAGATGCAGGCGCCCGCTGGACTGCATGCCTACTACTGCCACGCCGGCAGGAAGGGCTACAGCGGCGTCGGCCTGTGGTGCCGGACTAAGCCCGACCAGGTGGTCGATCACCTCGGCAGCGCCGAGTTCGACCCGGAAGGCCGCTACCTGCGTGCCGATTTCGGCAGGCTGTCGGTGGTGTCCCTGTACCAGCCGTCCGGGTCCAGCTCGGACGAGCGTCAGCAGGCCAAGTACCGCTTCATGGCGCTGATCGGCCCACATCTGAAACGCCTCGCCGACAGCGGCCGCGAGATCATCGTCTGCGGCGACTGGAACATCGCGCATCAGGAGATCGACCTCAGGAACTGGCGCAGCAACCGCGGCAATTCCGGCTTTCTGCCCGAGGAGCGCGCCTGGGTCAGCGGCCTGCTGAATGAGGATGGCTGGTGCGACGTGTACCGCCGCCTGCATCCGGAGGCTACCGGCGAGTCATACACCTGGTGGTCCAATCGCGGTCAGGCGTGGGCGAAGAACGTCGGCTGGCGACTGGACTACCAACTGGCGACCGCAGACATCGCCGGCAGGGCCCGGCGAGCTGCCATCTACAGACAGGAGCGCTTCAGCGACCACGCCCCACTGACGATCGACTACGACTGCACGCTGACAAGTTCCGACAAGCATTGATCTTCGCCAGCGTTTTCTATAATGTGAAGGTCTCGTCGAGAGCTCCCGTAGCAGCTGCGTTCTTCCTGTCATCACCTTCCACTGTGAGGCCCACAATGTCCGAAGTCACCGATCTTTCCACCGCCAACAAACAGAAACTCGTCTCCGACATGAAGGTCGTGGTCGCAGACGCAGAGGAGATCCTGCGCGCCACCGCCGGCGTTGCGGGTGACAAGATGGGCGACCTGCGCGAGCGCTTCGGCGAACGGCTGCGCGACGCCCGCATCCGGCTGGCTGACGCCGAAGCGGCGCTCGTCGACCGCACCAAGGCTGCCGCTCGCGCGACCGACGACTACGTGCACGAGAACCCCTGGCGCGCCGTCGGCCTGGCTGCAGCCGTCGGTTTGCTGCTTGGCGTGATCATCGGCCGTCGCTGATCAGCGCGGACGCGATGAGCGATCGCCCCGGCGGTGTCAGCGGCGGCTTGCTGGCGGCAGCGAAGAACAGCGCCGCGACACTGCTGGCCACCGGCCGAACGCGCCTCGAACTGCTCGGTAACGAGTTCGCCGAGGAGAAGCTGCGTGCACTCCGTCTGCTGTTGCTGGCGCAGGTCGCGGCATTCTGTCTGATCATCGGCACCATTCTCGTGCTTGGTCTGGTCACCATCTTCTACTGGGAGTACCGGGTTCTGCTGCTGACCGTTCTGAGCGCCCTCTTCCTGCTTGCCGGTGGCGCCACCCTGCTCGTGCTGCGGCGCGCGGCGCACGGGCGCCGGCACCTGTTCACCACCAGCATCGCCGAGCTTGAGCGCGACATTCGTCTGTTGCAGGGCGCGGTACGCAGTGAATCAAGAGCTGATTGACCTTGCTGTCGAGCGCGGCCGGCTGCTCGAGCGCATCAGCAGCCAGCGCCAGTTGCTCGCGCAGCAGTTGCAGCCGGTAGGCGCGGCAATGGGAGCAGCCGACCGCGTCGTCGCCAGCGCCCGCAGGTGTGGCGACTACCTCAAGCGACATCCCGAACTGGTCGCGACGAGTGTCGCCGTGCTTGTCATCCTGCGCCCGAGCCGCGTCTGGCGGTGGGGCAGACGCGGCTTCTTCGCCTGGCGTACCTGGCGCATGCTGCGCCGGGAACTGTCGGACCTCGGCTTCGTCGACCGCACTTGAGCAGGCGCCACGGGCCGCCTGCCCGCCGCCCGCCAACGGATCGCCGGCCCCAGGCAGATCTCGAGCAGCCTCAGCTCCAGACTCCCAGTGCCTGCATCTGCCGCGTCGCTGCTGCCGCCCAGCCACGATTGGCGGCGGGACTTGCGGGACTCGGATGCAGCACGCGACCGATCCGCACCGGCGTCCCGGCCAAGGCCGCGGTTGCCCGCTGCTCGGCAAAGGCACCGACGCCGATCACCCAGGAGGGCTGCAGAACCGACACCAGGACCCTGAGGTGAGCGTCACAAGCGCTGCGCAACGGCTCCGCCTCGGCTGCCGGCAACTTGTCGGGGGTCAGGTTGCGGCCGCGATCGAAGAAAGCCAGGGGGCAGTAGTTGGCGACGAAGTGCTCGGCAAAGAACGCATCGGCGCTGCCGAAACGCTCGCGGAACAAGCCCCACAGCCTTCGCCCGCTGACCTCGGAGCGCTCGCAGGCGAAACCTTCGATGCGTCGCCACGGGTTCTCCCGCGAGGGTCTGGCCACGTCAGCCCGGATCCCCAGCCAGTCCCGCACGGCGGCGACCTCGCCGAACGGAACGCCACTCTGCACCATCCCGAAGGGCCCCGGGTTCATGCCGAGAAAAACGACCTTGCGGGCACTTGTGGCGTAACGGCGAAGATAGCTCTCGTGCGCAGACCACGCGTAGGTCAGCGGGTCGTAAACGTGACTGACGGGCGGCCCGAAACTGAGCTGCGACAGCCTGTCGGACAACTCGCGGGCGGCGGCGATCAGTGCGGTGGCGACGGCTGCGTCTCGTTCCACGGTGCAACCTTCAGCAGCAGAGCCATACCCGGCGCGGCAAGCAGGAAGCAGAGGACAAAGAAGCTGAACCAACCCACTGCCTCGACCAGGGCGCCGGCACCGGCATTGATGAAGGTCCGCGGCACGGCGGCCAGGCTGGTGAACAGTGCGAACTGGGTAGCGGTGAATGCCGGATTGGTGGCGCGCGCGATGAAGGCGGTGAAGGCCGCGGTACCGAGGCCGACCCCCAGATACTCGGCGGCGATCACGCTCGCCAGCGCCGCCCGGTCGATGCCATCGATGCTCGTCTGCACACCGCGCCAGGCGAGCCAGGCGAAGCCCAGGATGGTGAACATCTGGACCAAGCCGAACAGCCAGAGCGCACGGTTGATTCCCAGCCGGACCATCCACAGCCCGCCGAGCAGGCCGCCAAAGACCGCCGGCCAGAGTCCGGCATGTTTGGCGATGACACCGATGTCGGTCTTGCTGTAGCCAAGATCGAGGTAAAAGGGCGTCGATAGCGCCGTCGCCAGCGAATCGCCCAGCTTGTAGAGAAAGATGAAGCCGAGGACCAGCAGCGCACCCGACCAGCCCTTGCGGGCGATGAACTCGTGGAAGGGTTCAACCACCGCCTGGCGCAAGGTCTTCGGCGCGCCGGACACGCGCGGTTCGGTCACCAGTACCGCCATCACCATTCCCGGCAGCATGAAGGCGGAGGTGATCCAGAAGACCTGTGCCCAGGGCAGCAGATCGGCAAGAATGAGTGACAGCGAACCCGGCACCAGACCGGCGATTCGATAGGCATTGACATGCACCGAGTTGCCGAGGCCGAGTTCCTGGTCACTGAGGATCTCACGGCGATAGGCGTCGAGCGCAATGTCCTGGGTTGCCGACAGGAAGGCCAGCGCAACCGACAGCCAGACGACCGGCATCAGGTTGGCCGTCGGCGACAGGCCGCCGAGGAAACCGATCGAAAACAATAGTCCGACCTGCGACAGCAGCATCCAGCCACGCCGGCGACCGAGCGGCAGACGGTAGCGATCCAGCAACGGCGCCCAGACGAACTTCCAGGTGTAGGGGAACTGAATCAGCGCGAAGAGGCCGATCGTCTTCAGATCGATGCTCTCGCTGCGCAACCAAGCCGGCAGCAGGTTGAGCAGCAGGTAGAGCGGCAGGCCGGAACTGAAGCCGGTCAGCACGCAGATCAGCATCCGCCTGGTCAGCAGCAGGCGTAGCCAATCGGGCATCATCAACTGCCGCGTCCGAGGCGATAGAAGGCGAGGCTGCCGTTCAGGTTGGGATCTTCAGTGACCTCGCGGCCAGCCTCATCGAAGGTCAGCCGCTCGCGAATCTCAATCCCAAGCCGCGTGCACAGATCCTCGAAATCGGCGACGGTGAAGAAGCGTACGTTGGGCGTATCGAACCAGTCGTAGGGCAGATCCTCGGAAACCGGCATGTGCCCTTCGGCTATCGCCGCGCGGTTGGTCCGGTAAGCGAAGTTGGGAAAGCTGACCACCGCCTCGTCGGCGACACGCAGCATCTCGTTGAGGATGCCCTCGGTCGCATGCATCGTCTGCAGTGCCTGCGAGATGATCACGTGATCGAAGGACTTGTCCTCGAAGCCTGACAGCCCGCACTCAATGTCCATCTGGATGACGTCGACGCCGTTGCGAATGCAGCCAAGAACGCTGTCGTCGTCGATCTCGACGCCATAGCCGGCGACATCGCGCGTCTCGCTGAGATAACGCAACAACCGGCCGTCGCCACAACCGAGATCCAGAACGCGTTCACCTGGTGGAATCCAGCTGGCGATGACGGCAAAGTCGAAACGCTCCCGCTGTTCCGCCTTGACTCTTCTCTCGTGCTCGGTCATACGGCGATGTTCTCCAGATAGGCGCGCAGCACGGCGTGATAATGCGGATCGTCGAGCAGGAACGAGTCGTGTCCGGCGTCACATTCGATCTGGGCATAGGCGACGTGCAGGCGATTGTGCAGCAATGCGAAGACGATCTCCCGCGAACGCGCCGGCGAGAATCGCCAGTCGGTCGAAAAGCTGGCAACGAGGAAGCTTGCCCGGGCACGAGCCAGCGCGGCGGCCAGGTTGCCGTCGTAGTCATAGGCGGGGTCGAAATAGTCGAGCGCCTTGGTCATCATCAGATAGGTATTGGCATCGAAGAACTTCGCGAACTTGTCACCCTGATAGCGGAGGTACGACTCGACCTCGAAATCGACGTCGTAGCTGAACTTGTGCTCTCCATGCCGCAACTGGCGACCGAATTTCTCGCCCATCTGGCTATCGGAAAGGTAGGTGATGTGGCCGACCATTCGCGCCAGTCGCAGTCCGCGGGTGGGGACGACACCATTCTCTGCATAGTTGCCGCCGTGGAAGTCGGGGTCGGAGACGATCGCCTGTCGTGCCACCTCGTTGAAGGCGATGTTCTGTGCCGACAGCTTGGGCGCCGAGGCGATCACCAGCGCGTGCCGGATGCGCTCCGGAAGCTGCAGCGACCACGCCAGCGCCTGCATGCCGCCCAGGCTGCCGCCGACGACTGCAGCCCAGGTAGCGATGCCGAGGTGGTCGGCCAGGCGTGCCTGAGCCGCCACCCAGTCCTCGACCGTCACCATCGGGAAATCGGCACCGTAGCGCCTGCCGCTTTCGGGATTGATCGACAGCGGTCCGGTCGAGCCATAGCAGCCACCGAGATTGTTGACGCCGACGACGAAGAACTTGCGCGTGTCGAGCGGTTTCCCGGGTCCGACGAGGTTGTCCCACCAACCGACGTTCTCCGGATCGTCGGCATAGTGACCAGCGACATGGTGGCTGCCGGAAAGCGCATGGCAGACCAGAACGGCGTTCGAGTGCTCGGAATTGAGCGTGCCATAGGTCTCGAACACGAGTTCGAAGCCAGGCAGTTCGGCACCGCTCTTGAGAAGCAAGGGCTCGGCGAACTGTACTCGTTGCGACGCAACGACTCCGACAGAATTCTCTGATGACATCACCATTCCATCGCTACCCGGGCAGGAAAGAAAGACCTGGTCGGCAGCCAGCACGGACCGGGCTCGCCGCACTTCGGTGTGAAACCGCGGCAGCAACTCATGCCCCCTGTTCCCGCACAGCCGGGTTCCAGGACGCGTGCCTGGTGCCAGGAGCGTCGGCACCGGACCGGGGCAGCCGGGAGGCGCACGACCATTCGCCGACTCCGCACGACACCCGCACGCCGATTGCTCGCTGCGGCACCAAGGCGCCGAAACTTACCCGCTGCCCGCGAAAAAGTCAATTCAGCCGCTGCTGTTGAGCTTATCGAGCTGTTCTCGGATCTTCGCCGGCTCGTCATGGCGCAGCAGGCGGCGAACCATCGGGGCCAGCTCGGCACAATTGCTCTGCATGATCTTCTGCTTGACCGAAAGAATCTGTGCCGGATGCATCGAGAACTGCCGCAGCCCCATGCCGAGCAGCAGGCGCGTCAGCGCCGGGTCACCGGCCAGTTCGCCACAGATCGAAACCGGGATATTGACCTTCTCGGCGCTGGCTATGGTGTGCGCCAGCAACATCAGGACCGCCGGATGCAGGGGATCGTAAAGCGGCGCAACCTGTTCGTCGCTGCGATCGATCGCCAGCGTGTACTGGATCAGGTCGTTGGTGCCGATCGACAGGAAGTTCATGCGGCGCAGGAAAAGATTGACCGCCAGAGCAGCCGCCGGGATCTCGATCATTGCGCCAACCTCGATTGCTTCGTCGAAAGTGGCGCGTTCAGCACGCAGGCTTGACTTCGCCCTTTCGATCGCCGCCAGCGTGTGGTCGATCTCGTGGGCCTGTGAGAGCATCGGGATCAGCAGCTTGATCTTGCCGTATTTCGACGCGCGCAGGATGGCGCGCAACTGTGTCTGGAACATCTTCGGCTCCGCCAGCGACAGGCGGATCGCCCGCAGGCCGAGCGCCGGGTTGCTCTGCAGGCGCTCGCCGAAAACCTTTTCCGGATGCAGATCCTTGTCGTAACCGAGATCGAAGGTGCGGATCGTCACCGGCCGCCCAGCCATACCCTTGACCACCGTGCGGTAGGCCTCGAACTGCTCGTCCTCGGTCGGCATGTCGCCACGATCGAGAAACAGGAACTCCGTCCGGAAGAGACCGATGCCCTCGGCACCGCCATCGAGCGCGTTGGCGATATCCCCGGGCAGTTCGATGTTGGCGTGCAGGTCGATGTCGACGCCGTCGAGTGTCACCGAGCGCGCCGTCTTCAGACGCCTGAGCTTCGAGCGCTCGAGTTCGATCTGCGTCTTCCGCAGCCGGTACTCTTCGAGTATCCGCGGTTCCGGATTGACGATCAGCACGCCACGCGTACCGTCTACGATCAGGAGTTCCTTGTCGCGGATCAGTTGCCTGGCGTTGTGCAGTCCGAGCACGGCGGGGATGCGCAGGCTGCGCGCGAGGATCGCGGTGTGCGAGGTGGAACCACCGACGTCGGTGACGAAGGCGGCAAAGTGATGCTCCTTGTAGGCAATGACATCCGCTGGCGAGAGATCGTGCGCGACAACGATCAGGTTCTCTTCCTTGAGTCCCTTGCTCGACTTCAGCGCAATGCGGCCAGGCTGGCCGACGAGCTCCTTGATCACCCTCTCGACGACCTGGCGAACGTCGTAACTACGCTCACGCAGGTACTGGTCGTCGAACTTCTCGAACTGATCGACCAGCACTTCCATTTGCTGTACCAGCGCCCACTCGGCATTGCAGCGCCGCTCGCGGATCAGGGCCTTTGGCGCTTCCGCCAGTTCGGGATCGGCGAGGATCATCGAGTGCAGGTCGATGAAGGCGCCGAACTCCGCCGAACTGTGCTGCGTGCGACCCTTCAGCAGCGCAAACTCCTCACGCACGCGCGACACCGCTGCATCGAAGCGGGCAAGCTCCTTGTCGACCATCCGCGGCGAGATCACCAGATGCGAGACCTCGAGCGTTGCATGCGACATCAGGTGCGCCTGCCCGATCGCGATGCCGGACGACACCGGCAGGCCATGCAGCGTAAAACTCGCGTTCACTCGGCCTCTCCGAAACGGCTGGCAATCAGTTCAAGGATCGCCTGATTCGCCGCCTGCTCATCCTCGCCGTCGGTTTCGACGACGACCGTCGACCCCTTGCCAGCCGCCAGCATCATCACTCCCATGATGCTCTTGGCGTTGATCCGGCGGCTTCCCTTCTCCATCCAGACCTCGCTGGCGAACCCTCCGGCAAGCTGCGTCAGCTTCGCTGAAGCGCGCGCGTGCAACCCGAGCTTGTTGAGGATTTCGGCTTCGGCACGTACCATTCAGCCCTCCGCTGCTCCAGTGCCGAGCGCCGGCGGCAACCTGACCACGCCGTCGCGGGCACCGCTGACCGCCTTCTGCAACATGGTTTCCATTCCTCGCTCGCGATAGGTCAGTGCGCGCAGCAACATCGGCAGGCTGACCCCGGAAACACCTTCGACACGACCCGGCTCAAGCAACTTGAGGGCCAGGTTTCCAGGCGTTGCGCCGAAGACATCGGTCATCACCAGGACGCCCTCGCCCCCGTCCACTTCCTTCAGCAGCAGACGCGCCAGCGGCAGGATGTCGAGCGGGTCGTCCTGCGCTGCAACGCCGAGCTGCGCGATCAGCGGCGGCCGCTTGTTGAGAACGTGACAGACGTTCTGAATCAGGCTCTCGCCAAGCGTCCCGTGGGTCACCAGAAAAATACCGATCATTGCCACATCCTTTACGACAGGTCGCCATTCTAAGCCAATTCCGCCGTCCTCTCGGCGACGATCGCCGCGGCGTGCCTCAGGGAACGATGTCGAGAGGCTGCGGTGGCCTGCCGACGAACTCGAGGCGACTCTGCATCGCCTTGCTGAGCTGCCAGCGCCCCTCACCGTCGACGCGCAGGACATGCGTCACCTGCAGCCGGCGAGCGAGATGCTGCCAGTCGCTGCCGGCAATGAACAGCGGCTTCGAAGCCACGTCCGATAGGGTTCCGGCCGCCGGATGCGGACTGATCAGCACCGTCAGCGCCTGCGTGCCGGTTGCCGGCATGCCGTTGCGCGGGTCAAGAAGGTGACAGTAGCGCCTGCCCGCGACCTCGAAGTAGCGCTGATAGTCACCCGAGGTGCCGATCGCTTCACCGTCGTCGAGCTCGATCGTCGCCATCGGCCCCGGCTGCCGCGGATGCTGGATCCCCACTCGCCAGCGCTGGCCGTTACGGCTGCCGAGGACGATGACGTTGCCGCCAATGTTGAGCAGCGCGTTGCCAACCCCATGCGCCCGCAGAATCCTCACCGCACGGTCGAGCGCCACCCCCTTGAGATAGCCGCCGAAGTCGAGCGCCACATCGCGCTGCCGGCTACTCACCTGCGACCCTGCCAGAAGGAGATCGGCGATGCCCGGCTGCGCCCGGCGCCAGGCGGCCAGCGCCACTTCGTCGGGCAGGCTCCCCGGCAGTTCGTCCGACTGAAATCCCCAGAGGCCGATCAGCCGACCGATACCGGGATCGAACAGGCCGTCACTGAGTCGTGCCAGGCGTTGCGCGTCGGCAAGCAGTTCGGCCATCTCCTCGCTGACCGTCTGCACCCTGCCGGCCGCCAGGGCGGCATTGAGCGCACTCAGTTCCGACGGCTTCCAGGCGTGGTAGGTGCGATGCAGGCGATCGAACTCGCGCAACACGGCGGCGGCTGCCGGCCGCGCCTGTGCTTCGGGCAGGCCGGCGATCAACACTTCGACGCGGGTACCGAAGACGAATGCTTCCTGCTGGTGCAGCGGGGCCCTGCTGCAGGCAGCAAGCAACGCCCAGAGGAGAACCGCGGGAAGGCCTAGGCAGCGGCCACGCACTGACGCTCCAGAGCGACGACGAACAGGGCTGCGGCGTCGAAACCCGTCTGTTCGGCGATTTCCACCATACACGTCGGGCTCGTGACGTTGATCTCGGTCAGCCAGTCACCGATGACATCGATGCCGACCAGCAGCAGACCACGGGCTGCGAGCACTGGCGCCAGGCTGCTGGCGATCTCGAGGTCACGCGGACTCAGCGCGCGCGCCACACCGGTACCGCCCGCCGCCAGATTGCCGCGCGTCTCGCCAGCCCTGGGAATGCGGGCGAGGCAGTAGGGAACCACCTCACCAGCGACCAGCAGGATGCGCTTGTCGCCATCGGCAATCTCGGGAATGTAGCGCTGCACCATGATCGTTCGCCCACCATCGTGCGTCAGCGTCTCGACGATCACGTTGCGGTTCGGATCATCGTGGCGCACGTGAAAGACCTCGCTGCCACCCATGCCGCCGAGCGGCTTCAAGATCACGTCGCGCTCGGTGTCGATGAAGGAGTGAATGACAGCGGCGTCACGCGCGACGGTCGTCGGCACCGCGAAATGGGCGAACTCGGTGATCGACAGCTTCTCCGGGTGATCGCGCAGAGCACGCGGCCGGTTGAAGACGCGCGCGCCCTCGGCTTCCGCCCGTTCGAGCAACCAGGTGGTGGTCACGTACTCGATGTCGAAGGGTGGATCCTTGCGCATCAGTACGGCGCGGAAATCGCGCAGGGCGACGACGTGGCGATCAACCTCGACGAACCAGTCGGTGTCGTCGGCCAGCATCTCGAGATGCACCGCTTCAGCACAGACACCATGCAGCGGCGACCAGTGGATGGCCTCCTGCTGGATCGTCCAGACGGCATGTCCGGCTGCCTGCGCCGCACGCATGATGGCGACACTGGTGTCCTTGTAGGCCTTCAGCGAACGCAGGCAGTCTACGATGAATGCTAGGCGCACGGCAGTGACTCCTTGACGGTGGCGGTACGTTCGAGTTCGAGCGAGGCAGCGAGCTGTGCCAGGCGGGCGACGACGCCATAGGCATAGAAACGGTTGGGCGCCGCGTCCGGATTCTGACAATGGTCGGGCAGCGAGCAACTGGTGGCGAACGCGAGTGGCTGAAAGTGCATTCCGGGTGCGTTGAGGTTCTCGTCCCGGCCACGCCCGCTATGAACACGGTAGAAACCACCGACGACGAAACGGTCGATCATGTAGACCACCGGCTCGGCGACCCCTTCGTCACTGCCGCTGCCGATCCGTTCGAAGGTGTGCACGCCTTCCTGGATGATGACCTGCGACACGGCGAGGCCCTCCTTGATCACCGACATCTTGTTGCGCTGCCGACGACTGAGCCCGGTCACCTGCGCCGCATCCTTGACCGTCATTACCCCCATGCCGTAGGTTCCCGCGTCCGCCTTGACCACCACGTAGGGTGTCTCCTCGATCCCGTACTGCCGATATTTCTCGCGAATCAGTTCGAGCACCGCGTCGACGTTGGCAGCGAGACACTCCTCCCCCTGCCGCTCATGAAAGTTCACGCTGCTGCACACCGAGAAATAGGGGTTGATCCGCCACGGGTCGATGCCGGTCAACCGCGCAAAATCGCCCGCCACCTCGTCGTAGGCGGCGAAGTGGTTCGACTTCCGGCGCAACGCCCAACCGGCGTGCAGCGGCGGCAGGACGAACTGCCCTTCGAGGTCGCGCAGAACATCCGGGATACCCGCCGAGAGATCGTTGTTCAGCAGAATCGCGCAGGGCTCGAAGCCACTGACGCCAAGCCGCGAACCACGACGCAGCAAAGGTTCCAGGAGCAGCGTCGTGCCATCGGCGAGCGCCACCGGTGTTGGCTGATCGATCCCGGGCAACAGCGATCCGAGACGAACCTCCAGCCCGGTCAGGCGGAGAAACTTGGCGATCTGCGCGACGTTCTGCAGGTAGAAGAGATTGCGCGTATGGTTCTCAGGGATCAGCAACACGCGCTTCGCGTCCGGGCAGATCCGGTCGACCGCCGTCATCGCTGCCTGGACGCAGAGCGGCAGAAAGGTGGCGTCGAGGTTGTTGAAGCCGCCCGGAAACAGATTCATGTCGACCGGCGCCAGCTTGAAGCCCGCATTGCGCAGATCGACCGAGCCGTAGAAGGGGGGCGTGTGCTCCTGCCACTGGGATCTGAACCAGCGTTCGATCTCCGGCATCAACTCGAGGAACCGCCGCTCGATCTCCAGCAGCGGACCGTCGAGTGAAGTTTTCAGACGTGGGACCATGGGCTTCTCTTCTCCTCGCGGATGCGCGCTCGCGGCTTCGGCGCTGCTGGCTGGCAGAATGTGCGGCCGCGCACGGCTGTACCGCAATCCGTCATTGTACACCGCGAGCGGGCAGCAGCGCCCGCAGCGGACCGGGAAGCGGGGTCTGTTCGAGGCTGCGCTGCGTGAACAGAAAGCGGCCGTCACAAACAAAACCGAGATCCGCCCAGTCGACCGTGTTCAGCGCATCCGCCATCTGCTGCACGGCGAGCAGCGGGTCGTGCGGGAAGATGGCCAGCACCGAGCCATCGTAATGAGGGCAGGGATGGCAGAAGAAGGGATGCGAACTTCGCGTCTTGCTGTTGACATAGACCCGCGGCAGCGGCGACTGGTGATAGCCGCGACCCCAGTGCCACCAGTTGGCCTCGTCGAAGGGACGGATGCGGCGCGTGATCAGCCGTTCCTTGTGCGGCAGCAGGACCGCCGGTGGCGGGTCGCCCGCTTCGCACCAGAGCATGCGCCGCGTCCTGCCGCTGCGCACAGTCGACGAGCAGACGAAGTCGCGATTGCCATACAGTTCGCTGGCGTACAGATCGTCGGCGCCCGAGACGGCACCGACCTTGACGAATGCGATGTCGGTCAGGTGCAGCTCGTAGTCGCCGCGGGTGAACAGAAGATGGCCGCCACTCTCGACGAAGTGCCGCTCGTCCCACTGCAATCTCGCGAGGCCTGCCAGTCCGTCGGCAACACCCTGCGCCGCGTAGCGCGTCCGGCGCGAAAAATTGCCACGCTCGAAACGCCAGATGGCGCAGTTCGGGGTCGCGTCGTCGAACAACCTGGAGTCACCGAGATCGACGAAATCGGTGATCGTTCCCGCCGCGTACAGCAGCCGGTTGAGCGGCACCGCCGAGGTTGCCTTTAGGAAATCACGCGGCGTGATGAAGACCAGTTCACCGCCAGGCGCGAGATGCCGCAGGCACTTCTCGATGAAGAACAGGTAAAGATTGGCACGTCCATCGAGAACGCTGCGCTGCACCAGGCCACGCGTCGCGACGGCAATGTCCTGGTACCGCACGTAGGGTGGATTGCCGATCACCGTGGCGAACGACTCGCCCTCGGGAAAGGCGAAGAAGTCGATGACGCGCGCCCCCTGCGGCGCGTGTCGCGGATCGATCTCGACGCCGACGGCAAACGGAAAATGCTGCAGGAAGGCACCGTCCCCACACGCGGGCTCGAGAACGCGCCCACGATTGCGCACCAGCGCCAGCATCGCGTCGACGATCGCCGGCGGCGTGAACACCTGGCCGAGGCGGCTGACGTCGAATTTCGGCGGCACGGCCACGCTCAAGCCCGCCGTCTCGGCGTCATCGCGACCGCTCGCAGGTGCACGGTCAGCGCACCGCCCACGGCATCACGGGTACCGTCGAAATGCTGTTCGCCGGCGCACCGTCGATCAACTTGCGGCTGATCGCGAGATAGATCAGCGTTCGGTTCGCCTCGTCCCACATCCGCACGACGCGCGTTTCCTTGAACAGGATCGATGTGTCGCCCGAAAACACCGTCGCCTCCTTCGCCAGCTTGTCCGGCAGACTGATCGGTCCCGTCTGCCGGCAAGCAAGCGAAAACTGCGAGGGATCTTCCGCCAGACCGAGCGAACCACTGACGCCGCCGGTTCTCGCCTGACTGACGTGACAGGTGACACCCGGGACTTTCGGGTCGGGAAAACTCTCGACACAGACGCGGTGGTTCGCACCGACCAGCTTCCACTCGGTCGTCACGCAACCCACCTGTTCCGCGGCTACCGTTCCTGCCACGACGGCGATTGCAGCACCGGCTGCAACGACGCCGAATCCGCCAATCCTGCTACGCATGCTCTCTCTCCTTGCAGACAAGACCAGACCGCCGCTGGCCGCGGCTCAACCGGGCCAGTGGTCCAGCGTGACGTTGCCGAGTTGCCCGACCGGCGAACCGCGGCGGGCGCGTTGCCCCAGGTGCCTGTCCTCCGACGCGAGCGTCTTCGGCCGGTTGCGCAAGGTCCCCCGGATCGCCACGCGCGGCCCGCTGGTCGCGATCACCGCGCGCAGCGATTCGCCCTCGTGGAGGCCGATGATCTGGACCCCCTTGCCACTCGCCAGGCGCTTCATCTGTGCGAGCGGGAAGAGCAGCAGGCGACCATCGCCGGACAGCGCGCCGAGGTGGTCCATGCCGGCCAGGCGGAGCGGTGGCAGGATGCTGGCACCGTCCTCGACACTGACGACGGCCTTGCCGGCCTTCTGCCTTGACAGCAGGTCGCCGTAGGTACAGATGAAGCCATAGCCCGAGGTCTTGGCGATCAGGATCTCGTCGTCCGGCTGACCGGTGAGCACATGGGCGATTCTGCCGCTGCCGAGATCGACGAACGACGACAGCGGTGCGCCCATGCCGCGGCCGTCGGGCAGGCTGGCAATCGCGACGGTGAACGCGCGCCCCTCGGTCGATACGATCACCAGCGAGTCGACCGAACGGCACTCGTGCGCCGACCCGGCACGGTCGCCGTCCTTGAAGGCGAGGCCGGAGAGATCAAGGCCGTGCCCCTGCCGGACACGCGCCCAACCCTTCTCGGAGATGATCACGGTCACCGCCTCGTCGGCGACGGCGGCGACCTCCGAGCGCGAAGCGGTCGCTGCCGCCTCGATCACCGTCCGGCGCGCATCACCGTACTTGTCCGCATCGGCCCGGATCTCACGAATCACCTGCCGGCGCAGCAGCGCGTCGCTGCCAAGCAGCTTCAGCAGGCCCTCGCGCTCGCCGCGCAACCGCCCGAGTTCCTGCTCAATGCGGATTCCCTCGAGTCGGGCGAGCTGCCGCAGACGGATCTCGAGGATGTCTTCCGCCTGCCGATCGGACAACGCGAAGCGGGCGATCAGCGCCGCCTTGGGATCGTCGGATTCGCGAATGATGCGGATCACTTCGTCGATGTTGAGAAAGACGATGTGCCGGCCTTCGAGAATGTGAATGCGCTCATCGGCCTTCTGCAGACGATGGCTCGTCCGCCGGTGCACGGTCCGGATGCGGAAGGTGCACCATTCGCCGAGCAGTTGGGGCAGCGCCTTCTGGCACGGACGGCCGTCGATGCCAACGGCGACGAGGTTGATCGGTGCCGATGTCTCGAGGCTGGTATGCGCCAGCAGCAACGCGACGAACTCGTTGCGGTCGATGCGCGAACTGCTCGGCTCGAAGACCAGGCGCACGTCGTCGTCCTTGCCCGACTCGTCGCGCGCACGATCAAGCTGTGACGCCATCAGGGCCTTGAGTTGTGCTGCCGACTGATCGATGGTCTTCTTGCCCGCTTTGACCTGCGGGTTGAGCAGCGCACCGATCTCGGCCAGCACCCGGGCCGATGAGACGCCCGGCGGCAACTCGCGAAAGACCAGTTGCCAGGCACCGCGCGCCATCTCCTCGAAGTCGTAACGCGCCCGCACGCGCAGCGTGCCGCGGCCCGTGCCGTAGGCGGCAGCGATGTCGGCCGACGAAGAAATGATCTGTCCGCCACCCGGGTAGTCCGGCCCAGGGATGTGCTGCAGAAGTTGCTCAAGACCGATCTGCGGCTGCTCGATCATGTGTATCGCCGCTGCCGCGACCTCGCGCAGATTGTGCGGGGGCATCTCGGTCGCCATACCGACGGCGATGCCCGACGAGCCGTTGAGCAGGACAAAGGGCAGGCGTGCCGGCAGACAGGCTGGTTCGTCGAAGGATCCGTCGTAGTTCGGCTGGAAGTCGACCGTCCCCTCACCGAGTTCGGCAAGCAACAGTTCGGCGATCGGTGTCAGGCGTGCCTCGGTGTAGCGCATCGCTGCCGCGTTGTCGCCATCACGCGAACCGAAGTTGCCCTGCCCGTCGACCAACGGGTAACGCAGCATGAAGGGCTGTGCGACGCGCACCATCGCATCGTAGGCCGAGGTGTCTCCGTGCGGATGGTACTTGCCGATGACGTCACCGACGACCCGTGCCGACTTCACCGGCTTGGCCGTCGCCGACAGGCCCAGTTCGCGCATGGCGAAGAGGACGCGCCGCTGAACCGGCTTGAGACCGTCCTTGACATCCGGCAGCGCGCGCCCCTTGACGACCGCCACCGCGTACTCCAGGTAGTCGCGGGCCGCCGACTCGTGCAGCGGGATGCTGTCGTCGTCGCCGGGCGGCGCCGGTGGTTGCTGCGGCGCCGGCGGCGGCGGCAGGTCGGCAAACAGGTCGGGGGTCGCGTCTTTCCTCACTTGCAGCTCGCTTTCGATCGTCCGGTCAGAGTTCGGCGCCGACCAGGGCACCGTTCTCTTCCATCCACGCGCGCCGGCCAGCCGACTCGCCCTTCGCCATCAGCATGTTCATCACTGGCCGTGCGACCTCGCTGCCAGGCATGCCGACACGCATCAGGCGACGCGTGTCGGGCGACATCGTCGTCTCCCAGAGCTGCTCCGGGTTCATCTCGCCGAGCCCCTTGAAGCGCGAGATCGCCACCGCCTCACGCTTGACGCCCTCGAGGCGCAGGCGATCGAGCGAGGCCTCGAGTTCGGCGCTGTCGAGCGCATAGATCTTGCGCTGCGGTCGTGCCTTGCCCTGCGCCGGTACGTCGAGACGGTACAACGGCGGCTGCGCGAAGAACAGGTGACCGCACGCGACCAGCCGCGGGAAATGGCGATAGAAGAGGGTGCACAGCAGCACACGGATGTGCGACCCGTCGACGTCGGCATCGGTCATGATCACCACCTTGCCGTAGCGCAGGTTGCGCAGCACCGAGTCGGCAGCGCTCGCCGGATGCGGATCGATGCCCAGCGCCACGGCGATGTCGTGCACCTCCCGGTTGGCGAACAGACTGCCGGCTTCGACCTCCCAGGTATTCAATACCTTGCCGCGCAACGGCAGGATCGCCTGCAGTTCCTTGTCGCGCCCCGATTTGGCGGAACCGCCGGCCGAGTCTCCCTCGACGAGGAAGATCTCGTTGCGACTGACATCCTCGCTCTGGCAATCCGACAGTTTGCCGGGCAGGATCGCCACCCCCGACTGCTTGCGCTTCTCGACCTTCTGGCCGGCACGCGTGCGCGCCTGCGCTGCCCGGATGGCGAGCTCGGCAATCCGCTTTGCCGCCTCCGGGTGCTCGTTGAGCCACAGCTCGAGGCTGTCGCGCAACATGCGCGCGACCAGCGCCACCGCATCGCGCGAGTTCAGCCGCTCCTTCGTCTGCCCCTGGAACGAGGGGTCGAGCATGCGTACTGCCAGCACGAAGCTGGCGCGCGAGAAGACATCCTCGGCAGCCAGTTTGACTCCCTTCGGCAGCAAGGCATGGTGTTCGGCGAAACTGCGGATGGCGTCGAGTGTCGCCTGCCGCAGCCCGGCTTCGTGCGTGCCACCGGCACTGGTCGGAATCAGGTTGACGTAGGATTCGCGCGCCAGGGCACCCTCGGCCGTCCAGCAGATCGCCCAGGCGGCCCCCGATCCGACCGGAAAGTTCTCGTCGCCACGGGCAGCATACTTCTCGCTGCTGAACACCGGCGCCACCGGCTCGCCATCGATCTGTTCGGCCAGGTACTGCACCATGCCGTTGGCGAAACACCACTCGCTCGTCACGCCATCCTCGACACTCAGAACCACCTGCAGCCCCGGCAACAACAGTGCCTTGCTGCGCAGCAGACGTTCCAGCTGCGCCTGCGGGATGAGCGGCGAATCGAAGAAGGCCGGATCCGGCCACGCCCGCACGCGCGTACCGGTCGCCCGTTTCGGTGCGTCGGCGACCCGCCGCAACGGCTCGATCACCTCGCCGCCGGCAAAGACCATCTGATGCCGTGCTCCGTCGCGAACGACCTCGACCTCGAGGCGCGTCGACAGCGCGTTGGTCACCGAAACGCCAACGCCGTGCAGACCGCCGGAAAAACGGTAGGCTGAAGCCCCATCGTCCTTGTTGAACTTGCCGCCGGCATGCAACCGGGTAAACACGACTTCCAGGGTCGGCACCTTTTCGAGCGGATGCATCTCGACCGGGATGCCGCGCCCGTCGTCCTGCACGCTCACCGAGTGGTCACGATGGAGGGTGACGCTGATTCGCCGGCAATAACCCCCGAGCGCCTCGTCGGCGGCGTTGTCGATCACTTCCTGGATGATGTGCAGCGGGCAATCGGTACGCGTGTACATCCCCGGCCGATGGCGCACGGGCTCGAGTCCCTTGAGGACGGCAATCGATTCTGCAGTATAGGTCATGGTGCCGAAGTGTCCGGAGGTGCTGGCCGCCACGCCAGCAAGCTGCTGTGTTGTTGCTAACGGCCATGACTGTGGAGGCCGCGTGCGGCCCTGTTCTGCCTTTGTCGCCGCTGAACGTGCAGGCGGCCGCTGGCCGCTGGCTTCACTGACGGGAGGGTGCGGAGAAGCCGCGCGGCACGCAACGCAGCGAAACCCGCTCGCCTGTTCGCGTTGGCGCCGATCGAGTCGCTACTTGGCGATCTGCTTCTCGCGTACTTCCTCGAGTGTCTTGCAGTCGATGCAGAGGGTTGCCGTTGGTCGCGCCTCCAGCCGTTTGATGCCGATCTCGACGCCACAGGCGGCGCAGTAACCGTAGTCGCCACTGTCGATAAGCCCGATGGTATCCTCGATCTTCTTGATCAGCTTGCGCTCGCGGTCGCGGTTGCGCAGCTCGATTGCGATGTCCGTTTCCTGGCTTGCGCGGTCATTGGGATCGGCAAACACGGTTGCCTCGTCCTGCATCGTATGTACCGTACGCTCGATGTCCTCCATCAACTGCAGCTTGACAGTCTCCAGGATGCCACGGAAATGAGCCAGCTGCTCGCTGTTCATGTACTCCTCGCCAGATTGCGGTACGTACGGAGTGAAATGCTTCTGGAGCAATTCTTCAGCCATGTTCGAAGACCCCGTTCCCTGGTTGAAAAAAGACGACTAGATAGCAGAAACCAACGGCTCTTGCAAGTCGGCTGTGGTGATTGGCACGGCATCGCTCTGCCGCGCCGGCCGACCCGGCGGTGGCGCCATCGTTCTGGTCGTGCTGCCGGGCTCACCAGGCCACCCGTTCATCGGCGATAATTGCCGCCGCCGCCAGCCTCCCCGGCGCCTGCCCGGATGTCTGCCGGCTTCACGGCGCGCCACTGCGCGCGCGCGAAGATCGTCGCGACTGCCCGGTTGCCGGCGAGGCCTGCAAGAGAAGACCATGCCCCTGCACATTGCAACACCATTGCTCGAATCGCGCTGCCTCGGCCTCGCCACCCGCCGGTCGGTATGGCTCAAGCTGGAAGCACTGCAGCCCCCCGGATCGTTCAAGATTCGCGGCATCGGTGCCGCCTGCGAGGCGCACCTGCGCGCTGGTGCGCGCCGCTTCGTCTCCTCTTCGGGCGGCAACGCCGGACTCGCTGTCGCCTATGCCGGCCGGCAGTTGTCGGTACCGGTCACCGTCGTCGTACCGCAAAGCACCTCCGCCCGCGCGCGCGCACTGCTGCGACTGGAAGGGGCGCAGGTCATCGTGCACGGTCCGTCGTGGCAGGAAGCGAACGTCCGGGCTCTGTCGTTGCTGGCCGCCGGCGATGCCTTCATCCACCCCTTTGACGATCCGCTGCTGTGGCACGGCCACGCCAGCCTGATCGACGAGATCGCCTGCAGCGGGCTGCTGCCCGACGCCATCGTCCTGGCGGTCGGTGGCGGTGGGCTGCTCGCCGGCGTGATCGAAGGACTGCGCCGCAACCGCCTCGAAGATGTCCCGGTGATCGCCGTCGAGACTGCGGGCGCCGATTCGTTGAATCGCTCGCTGCGCGCGGGTCACGTCGTCGAGCTTGAAGCCATCACCAGCGTCGCGACTTCCCTCGGCGCCAAACGCGTCTGCCAACAGGCATTCGCTTGCTCGCGGGCACACCCGGTACACAGCGTCGTCGTCTCCGATCTCGCGGCGCTCAACGCCTGCAGGCACTTCCTCGCCGACCACCGACTGCTCGTCGAGCCCGCCTGTGGTGCCAGCCTGGCTCTGGCCTACGATCGATCGCCGGCGCTCGCCGATTATTCGCGCCTGCTTTTCGTCGTCTGCGGCGGGGCAACTGCAAGCCTCGCCCAGATCTGCCAATGGTCACGCCGGCTCCGCCGGGCCGGCGACGGACAGCCTCTGCCGACAGGCGCGACCGACACGCCCGACGACTCCTAGACGGGCCAGAACAACGCGCCGACGAACAGTGCGGCGAACAGTCCACCGAGCACGTCAAGCGTCCAGTGAGCGCGCAGCACGATCACCACTAACATCTGCAGGGCCGCCAGCAGGACCGCCAGAACCGTCAGCGCGGGCACGCCGAGCGTCGCGACCTGCACGGCACCATAGACAGCCAACGCCGTGTGCCCCGAGAAGAAGAAGTCGTTGCCGACCGAATAGGTCACGAAAAGCGAGGGAAAACCCGGATCACGCCAGATGATGCCGGCCGGCGCCGGCAGGGCGACCAGCGCCTGGCTCAGCTGCCGCAGGACGAAGAGGCTGAGCAGTCCGAGGAACGGACTGAAGCTCGGTCCGACCAGCGCGTAGGCGAGGACGAAGAGGGTGACGACATCGATCGCCAGCGAACTGGCAATCAGCGCCGCCCGCGCAGCGGCCGGGTGCTCGTGCAGCCAGGCGTTGCCACTCGCGGTCATGCGGTGCAGCTGATCGTACATCACGCCATCGGCAAGACGGCGCTCGCCGATCAGGCGCTGTGTGACGAACCAGCCGACGAGGCCACCGACGACAGTCAGCAGTCGCCAGGCAACGACATCCCAGGAGGGCAGTTCCGGCATTGCTCAGGCGTCTCCGTTGGCGATCTCGGCGCGCTCGAGTTCAACCCGTCGCGCCGGTATTCCGGCCCAGGTTTCCCCGGCCGGAATACGCGTGTTGGGCAGAACGAAGGAGCCGGCGAGAACCTTGGCCTTTTCGCCGACCTCGACGCCACCCATGACGATCGCCCGCAGACCAATCGTCGCACCGGCGGCAATCCGCACCGGCGCGATCACCAGATAGCCGCCCTGCGCATAGTGCGCCATGACGCTGGCCGAGCCGCCAATGGTCACCCCGTCGCCGATCTCGATCAGCGACGGATCGGCGATGGCCGTCGAATTGATCGTTACGTTGCGCCCGATGCGCATCCCCATCAGCCGGTAGTAAAGCAGGGCGAAGGGTGACGGGGTGACGAACTCGAGAAAGGAATAGCGCACCACCAGCGTCAGCGTGCAGTGCACGTACCAGCGCAGCGCGGTCAGCGACACGGCCGAGCCACGGTAGGGCTGCAAGCGCCCACCGAGAATGAAATTCAGCAGCGGCGCCACAAGCAGCAGCGTCAGGCCGTAGGCGAAGTAGCATGCGGCCAGCAGCAGCCCGCTCAGCGGGTAACGCCAGGCGGAGGTGGTCGCCGCGAGCAGGCACCCGGACAGCGCATCAAAGAGCCAGACGGCGACCGCCAGCGAAAGGCCGGCGGCGACGATGGCGAGACCGATGAACGGCAGCGGACCGATGATCGCGAGCAGTCTTTGCATGTCTGGCTCCAGGCACCCACAGGAAGGAAGGATCGCTCAACGGCCACCGAATTGCGCCGCCGCTTCTGCCGCCGTCCCGTCGCGTAGCTCCGCGCGGCGATCTGCCGCTTCTCCAGAGCCTCGCCCGGGCGGGCACGCAGGAAGGTGTTCGAGGTGAAGCGGTTCACGTCATGATGGCAGGTCTCCAGCAGGTGCTTGCCGGCAGCGATGTCGCGAAAGAGGCGCGCGATCATCCCCTGCGGCAGGCTGTGGGCCTTGACCCGATTGGCCACGGTCGGTTCCTGCAGTTTCGGCACAAGCCCCCAGTGACCGCCAATGACGCGTTCGAGGATCCCGTCATGGCCGAAGTGGTTGAGCCCCCGCTCCTTGCCGCCACCCTGCCCTGCCGCGTACACCAGAGTCAGGTTGCGCGGTCGGCCAAGCACCTCTTGGTCACTGCTCCGGCTGGCAAGAAAGTGCTCCTCGAGGACGATGGCGATGGTGTCGCCGTCACGAATCAGGCGCACCGCCTCGACGGTGGCGACGATCTTGCCGGTATCCGAGGCGCGCAGCGAAGAAGCCATGGGATGTGACGAGCGAGGCATGGGTTGTATTCTGCAAGAGATCGGTTGCCGGGGAAGGACATCCGCGTCTGGCACCCAGTATACGGCGATCCGCGCGAGCATCGGCGGCCCGGCAGCACCTTCCGCCACTGCGCGCCGACGGCCCCAGCAGGAAAGGGGCCCTCGCTGTGCACGAACGCTACCGGCAGGCGGATGACCGCCACGACCGGGGGTGCGTCCAGCACAACTCGGCGAGCGCCAGCCGCCACTGCACCCGCAGGCTCGGCTCAGGCTTGGCCGAACACTTCCTCTTCTTCGAGCAGCGGATGATCGATGTAGCCACGTTCGCCCCCCTTGTAGACCGTCCTGGCGTCGAAGGCAGCGAGCGGCGCCCCGATGCGCAGGCGCCCGACGAGATCGGGACTGGCGATGAAGTGCTTGCCGAAGGCAATCAGATCAGCGCTGTCGGACCGCAAAGCGGCTTCGGCGCGCTGCCGGTCGAAGCCGCCGCAGACACGATCGTTCAGGTAGGGGCAGCGGAACTGATCGAAGAGATGGCCATCGGCCGCATGGATCTCGTCCCCGTCGAAACCGGCTGCCAGGCTGTTTGCTGCGGCACGCGCGAAGTCGGCGACCACTTCCCTGATTTCGCCGGTGCGCAGGGCTCGCGGTGGGTGACCAGGCACCGGCTCGGCACCACCGGCAAGCACCGGCACCCTGCCGGGGCTCAACCCGATCGTGCTTGGTCCGACGGGTGGCGAACGATCCGCCCGCAGGCTGCAATGGCCAACGCGCCCGACATGCCATAGTTGCAGGTAGATGCGGCCGGCCGCGCGATGCACCGCGCGGTCACGTTTCGCCAGCCAGCAAGCTGCGCCGGCGGGCAGATGCCCGGCGTGCGGGCCCAACCACGCGCCTGCGGAGAAACCGGCGTCCCCTCGGCAGCGATCAGCCCCGCCGACGCCCGCTGGGCGTAGTACAGGGCGCTCATTGCGGTCGGCGCGAGTTGTCTGTCACTGGCGCGGTTGCGTTTCATCGGCGTCATGACGACACGATTGGCCAGCCGCAGGCCGGCAAGCGAATATCGGGAAAACAGTCTCTTGCGCATCTTCTTGGGCACCTCCTTTGAGACGATCGCGCACAGCCAGGGCAAGCACGTTTCGTGCCCGATCGCCATGGCGGTCTGCGCGTACAGCTCAATCGACATCGGCTGGATTGCCAGCGCAGCATGGCAGGCACAGGCTGCAAATTGATGGCGCCGCCGCACCTCTCTGCCGACACGCGCCGCGAGCGATGAAGCGGCTGCCGTGACGGTCAACGGATGGAGCGGGAGACATGGCGCCTGGCGGACGATGCCATGCCAACCTCTCCCGCCGAAGAATCAGGCCCGCTTTCGCGCCAAGGAGCGACGAACGAGGAGGAGGCCAACCGTCGCCGCAGCCAGGCGCAGCAGCGGCGACGGGACTGCCGGGTGCAGACGGTCGCTGGCGGTCACGCGCCCGCCAAGAGAAACGGCGGACGCGAAGAACCGCAAGCGGGGAAGGGAGGTGCCGCCACGGCGACCGCTGGGCGACCGCTGGACGACTCGCGAGAAACGCGGCCAGGCCATCATCGGCCCGACGACCGAGACACCACCGATCGTCCGATCACAGGCCCCAGACCTGATTGGCGCGCACGAAGCCGGTTTCGCCGTCGCGATGGCGCACCTTGACCCAGCCGCCGGGTGCTGCTTCGAGATACACCAGCGACACGTTCCTGAGCGCCTCGAAGGCGATCGCCGCCGCTTCGTCCGGATTCACCCGGACCTGCGCACGCGGCGTCGTGACGATGACTGCCCGCCGCTTGACGAGGTATTTCGACTCGATCCAGGCGAGTCCTCCTTCGGCGTCCCGTACCTTCGACCATCCCTCGAGGTTGACCACCAGTTCAACCGGTGTCCCGCGCCGGACAACGAACAACTTGCCGCCCTTTTGCGACGGCGCGTCATAGAGCACCGTCGGCACATCGACGGTGCGGTACTCGATTGCCAGCGATGGCGTGACCAGTCCGGCAGCAAGCAGGACGCCAAGCAGGCGTTTCATCGCTGGGCTCAGGCCGTCGCCTCGCCGACAGCGCCGCCGTCTGCCTCCTGCTGCTGCTGCAGGCGTGACATGTAAAGCGCTTCGAAATTGACCGGCTGCAGCAGCACCGGGGCGAAGCCGGCGCGCGTGACCGCGTCCGACACGGCCTCGCGCGCGTACGGGAAGAGGATGTTCGGACAGGCAATCGAGAGCAAGGGATCCATGTTCTCGCTCGGAACGTTCTGCACGCGAAAGATGCCCGCCTGCCCCACCTCGACGAGGAAGACGGTCTTCTCCTCGATCTTGGATGTGACGGTGGTCGTCAGGGTGACCTCAAAGATGCCTTCGCCGATACCCTGCGCATTGCTCTGCAACTGAATGCTGACCTTTGGTGCCTCGCGCTCGAGAAAGATCTGGGGCGCATTGGGCACCTCCAGGGAGAAATCCTTGATGTAGATTTTCTCGATAGCAAAAACGGGGTTTTCTTGTTCGCTCATGTTCGCTTTCAGCCAAAGGGGAGGAAATGATGAATGAAGCCTGGCAATGGAGGCTCAGGCACTCTCGCCGGCGAGGAGGGGTATCAGCCTGCCGGAACGATCAAGCGCGATCAGGTCGTCGGCACCGCCAACGTGTGTCACGCCAATGAAAATCTGCGGGACGGTGCGTCTGCCGGTGCGTGCCTGCATTTCGTGGCGACGTTCCGGGTCGAGATCGATTCGCACCTTCTCGATATCGACCACGCCACGTGCGCGCAGAAGCTGCTCGGCGCGGACACAGTAGGGGCAGACAGCCGTCGAGTACATCAGAACAGGCGCGACAACGCTCATCGACGCGCCCCCTTCTTCAGCGGCAGCCCGGCCTCGCTCCACGCGGCAATGCCTCCTTCGAGGTTGTGCACCCGCGCAAAGCCCAGCTTGAGCAGCGTCCCACATGCCGCCTGCGAGCGCGCGCCCGACTGGCAGACGAGAATGATCGGCTTTTCCTTGAGCGGCTCGAGTTCGCCGGCACGCTCCGCCAGCGCCGCCGCCGGGATGTTGCGCGAGTCGACGAGGTGCCCGGCGATGTACTCGTTGGGCTCGCGGATATCGATCAGCTGTGCGTTCTCACGGTTGATCAGCATCGTCGCCTGACTCGTCGTGAGCGCTTTCGCGCCACCCGGGCGGCGGAAGGTCAGCACCAGCAGCATGCCGCCGCTGACGACTGCCAGGGCGACGAGAAAAATGTTCTGTTGTACGAATTCCAACACAGGCTCCAGAAACTGCTGCAGACCAAGAAACGCGGCTGACGTTCGCCACGAAGCGGCGCCACCGCGGCGCGACTAGCCGCCGCAGAACACCTCGCGCATCATGCCGATGAGCTGCAGCGTGCGCTCATCGCCCACCCGATAATAAACCCGGTTGGCCTCCTTGCGCGCCAGCAGTACACCCTTCTCGCGCAGAATGGCGAGATGCTGCGAGATGTTGCTCTGCGAGGTACCAACCGCCTCGACGATCTCCTGCACGCACGCCTCCTGATCACCGATCACGCACAGGATCTTCAGACGCAAGGGGTGCGAGATCGATTTCAGCGCACGCGCCGCTTGCTCGATGTGCTCCTGCTTGTCGATCAGACTGGTCGTGATGGGCACGTAACGCCGGTTTCGCCGTTTATCATATAATCCAGCATTATAAAAGAAAAGCCTGATTCACGGCGCGCCGGCGCACTTCGGCGCCCCGTCGTGCCTCGCGCCAGCCCTCGGGCGCGGCCTTCTCACGCTTCTGCAGGACCAGCGTCGTTCATTGGCGACTACCATCGGACAAGCCCTCGAGCGCCTCGCGCGCAACCCCGGCGACACCTTTTCTGGTGCACGCAGGTCGGTCGTCGTCGTCGGGAACCATCGACAACCGGTCCCTGCGAGCAGCAGTCCACCGGCAGCCGCCAACCCGCGGCTGCCAGCCGCGGCTGCTCTTCCCGGCCGGATCTGCCGCTCTCTCGTCTGCGTCCTGCTCGGTGCGCTGGCGCCCTTCAGCAGCGCCAGCAGCGGTCAGAGCCCGGCCAGCGTCGACCCGCCATCGGCCAGCGAGGTTGCCGAAAAGCAGGGCAACCTGCGGTCGCTGCGCAGCCAGATCGAAACGCTGCGCCGACAGATGGCCGCCGCCGAAGGTTCTCGCCGCGACGCCATGGATCACCTGCAGGAAGCCGAACGTGCGGTCTCGGCCACGCAGCGCCAGTTGCACGAGACAGGCACCGAGGCCGGCAGGCTGCGGACAAGGCTCAACGAACTCGAGAAACAATCGAGCGATCTCGGCCGCGTCCTCAACACACAGCAGGAACAACTGGCAAGACTTCTCCACCGACAGTATCTGCGCGGCAATCCCGATCCACTGCGCATGTTCCTCAACGGCGATGACCCGAATCAACTGACGCGCGACCTGCACTATCTGGAAACGATCGGCCGCGCGCGCCGCGAGATCCTGCGCGACATCGAGGCCACGATGCAGCGTCAGCAGGTACTCACCAGTGATGCGCGACACCAGACGGAACTGCTCTCGGCCAGCGAGGCGCGACAGCGCGAGGAGCATGCCAGGCTGATCGAGCAGCGGCAGCAGCGACAGCTGATGCTGGCGAGGATGTCCGAGCAGATCGCCGCACAGCGGCGCGAAATTGGCAACCTGCAGCGCGACGAGAGGCGCCTCGCCGAACTCGTCGAGCGGCTGTCGCGAATCATCGCCGCGCAGACAGGCGAGGCGCGCCGGGAAGCGCAGCGACGCGAGCAGGCGAGGCAGCCGGCGCCACGGGAGCAGCCGGGCGCGTCGCCGCCGGCGCCGGCCGAAGGCGGCGCCAAGGCAGCCTTGCCAGCGGCCGAACGTGCTGCCGACGAAGTGGCCAGCACGCCCGGCACAGGCAGCCTGGTGCGGCTGAAAGGCCAACTGCGCCTGCCGGCGCGAGGAACGATCAGCAATCGCTTTGGCGCCACACGCCAGGAGGGAAGCACCTGGAAAGGTCTCTTCATCCTCGCCGGCAGCGGCAGCGAGGTACGCAGCATCGCCGCTGGCAGGGTCGTGTTCGCAGAATGGATGCGTGGTTTCGGCAACCTGCTGATCGTGGACCACGGCAATGGCTACCTGTCGATCTACGCCAACAACGATTCCCTGCTGAAAGGGGTTGGCGACGAGGCGCGCCAGGGAGAGGTGATCGCGACCGTCGGCAACAGCGGTGGCAATCCGGAATCCGGTTTATACTTCGAGCTTCGCCACCAGGGCAGGCCACTCGATCCGCTGGCCTGGGTCAACACGAAGCACTGATGCCAGATTTATGACGCACACTGAATGATGCGCACGGGAGTGAGACAAATGGGCAAGTTGAGACAGGCCGGGCTGGTCGGCGCCGGATTGCTGGGCGGCGTACTGATCAGCCTGCAGTTTTCGGCGATCGCGGACAAGGAAACGAGAGCCAGCCTGCCCATCGAGGAACTGCGCACCTTTGCCGAAGTGTTCAACGCGATCAAGAGCGGCTATGTCGAGCCGGTCGAAGACAAGAAGCTGATCACCCATGCCATCAGCGGCATGCTCTCGAACCTCGACCCCCACTCGAGCTACCTTGATGCCGACGCGTTCAAGGACCTGCAGGTAGGAACGCAGGGCGAGTTCGGCGGCATCGGTATCGAGGTCGGCATGGAAGACGGTCTGGTCAAGGTCGTCTCGCCGATCGAGGACACGCCGGCCTACCGGGCGGGAATCAAGACCGGCGACCTCATCTTCAAGATCGACGACACGCTCGTCAAGGGGCTGACGCTGACCGACGCCGTCAAGCGCATGCGCGGCAAGCCGAAGTCGCAGATCAGACTGTCGATCATCCGCAAGGGGGAGGCAAAACCGATCAACGTCACCCTGACGCGCGAAGTGATCAAGGTGCAGAGCGTCAAGTCGAAACTGGTCGAGGATGGCTACGGCTACCTGCGCATCACCTCTTTCCAGGAGAACACGGGTGCGGCGGTGGTCAAGCACCTCAACGAGCTGTTCCGGAATGGTTCGCTCAAGGGGCTCGTACTCGACCTGCGCAACGACCCCGGCGGCCTGCTCAACAGTGCCGTCGGCGTTTCCGCCGCCTTCCTGCCGCCGGAAACCCTGGTGACGTCGACCGACGGCCGCGCACCCGACGCCAAACACCGGTATTCGACCTCGCCCAGCGACTACCTGCGTGGCAGCAGGGACGATTACATCCGGAACCTGCCGGCCGAGGCGCGCACGGTGCCGATGGTGGTTCTGGTCAATGGTGGCTCGGCATCGGCATCGGAAATCGTTGCCGGCGCGCTGCAGGACCACAAGCGCGCCATCGTCCTCGGCACGACCACCTTCGGCAAGGGATCCGTGCAGACCGTCCTGCCGTTGCCAGGCAACACGGCGATCAAGCTGACGACCGCGCGCTACTACACACCGTCCGGCCGCTCGATCCAGGCCAAGGGAATCGTCCCCGACA
>DDUX01000070.1:79134-121870 GCA_002345025.1 Candidatus Accumulibacter iunctus
GACAAGGATGGCGGCACGACGCTCAAGGAATCGCCGCCCAAGCCCGCCAAGCCGGTACCGGCACCGGCGAAGCCGAAGAGCAGCGCGCCGAAGGAGGACGCGGAGGAAGCTTCCGAGCTGCCGAGCCGCGAACTGGCGTCGAAGAAGGACTATCAGCTCAATCAGGCGCTCAATCTTCTCAAGGGCATGCAGATCATGAAGACTGCGCGCTGACTCGTGGCGGCGGACAGCGAAGGTGAAACGACCGGCTGCGCCAGCCCCCCCGCCGATCCGCAAGCAGCGGACCATCGTGTTCGCCAGGTTTCCCCCTGGACAAGTCGCCGAAGCCGCCACCTACCTCGGCAGCGTCGAGCAACTGCAGGTCGAGCCGCGCGAGCCGGCGCGGGCAGTCGGCGTTGCCTACGACCTGCGGCAACACTCGCTCGAGGAACTCGAAAGCTCTCTTGAGGACCGCGGCCACCACCTCGACAACACCCTGCTGAGCAAGATGGTGCGGGCGCTGATCTACTACGTCGAGGAAACCCAGCTGCACAATCTGCAAACGCCGGCGCGGCCGCTCAAGCGCTCGCAATCCGAAGCCTACACGCATGCCTGGGAGCGCCACCCGCACGGTGATCACGACGACACGCCGCCGGAGTGGCGCGAGTACAAGTAGCTTTGCACCGTGAACGACCGGCAGTTGCTGCGCTACAGCCGCCACATCCTCCTCGATGAAATAGGCATCGACGGTCAGCAGCGCCTGGTCGACGCGCGTGCGCTGATCATCGGGGCCGGCGGCCTTGGCTCACCGGCAGCACTCTACATGGCTTCGGCGGGCATTGGCCGGATCACCCTCGCCGACGGCGACACCGTCGACCTGACCAACCTGCAGCGCCAGATTCTGCACAGCGAAGACCGCCTCGGCCAGCCCAAGGTTGCATCCGGCCTGGCGGCACTGCAGGCGATCAATCCCGAGGTGCAGGTCGAAATGGTACCCCACCGCCTCGCCGGCGATGCACTCGCGGCGCTGGTCGCCGAAACCGACGTGGTGCTCGATTGCAGCGACAACTTCGCGACGCGGCACGCCGTCAATCGGGCCTGCGTCAGACACCGCAAACCCCTGGTGTCCGGCGCGGCCATCCGCTTCGCCGGTCAACTCGCCGTCTTCGACAGCCGACGTCGCCACAGTCCCTGCTACAACTGCCTCTTTCCCGAGACCGGCGAAGTCGATGAGGTGCGCTGCGCCGTCATGGGGGTGTTTGCACCGCTCACCGGCATCATCGGCACGATGCAGGCAGCCGAAGCGCTGAAGCTGATCGCCGGCGCCGGCGAAGTGACCGTCGGAAGACTCTGGCTACTCGATGGCCTGGCAATGGAGTGGCGCAGTGTCCGCTTCGGCCAGGATCCGGAGTGTCCGGTCTGTGCCGACTCAACGCTCAACTGAAGCGCGCCAGCAGCCGCAGATCCGGACCGATCAAGCGCAGGTCGCGAATGCACAGCTGCTTGCGGTCAGCCAGCGCTTCGATCTGCGGCAGGGCGAACATGCCGCGCGCCGCATCGCCGACGAGACACGGCGCCAGGTAGAGCAGCAGTTCATCGACCAGACCTGCCCTGAGCAGGGCACCACTGAGTGTGAAGCCGGCTTCGGCATGGACTTCGTTGACGCCGCGCCGGGCCAGTTCGGCAAGCAGGGCCTCCACATCGACCTGATCGCCGGGCCCAGGCAACAGCAGGATTTCGGCGCCCCGCCGTGCGAGCGCCGCGCGGCGGGCGGGATCGCCCGTCGCGGCAACGATCAGGGTACCGCCGCCGAGCAGGACCCGCGCGTCCGGCGACGTTTCGAGGCGACTATCGACGACGATGCGCAGCGGCTGACGGACATCGCCGGACGCTGCGGCGACGCCGCGCACATTGAGCTGCGGATCGTCCTCGCGCACAGTACCGATCCCGGTCAGAATCGCGCAGGCGCGAGCCCGCCAGCGATGACCGTCCTGCCTCGCCGCCGGCCCCGTCAACCACTGGCTGGCACCGTTCAGCAACGCTGTCTTGCCGTCCAGACTGGCGGCAAGCTTCAGTCGCAGCCAGGGTCGGGCACGCGTCATCCGGGCAATGAAGCCGATGTTGAGTTCCCGCGCCTCGTCAGCAAGCAAGCCGCATTCGGCGTTCACCCCAGCCTGCCGCAGGGTCGCCAGCCCGCGACCGGCGACCAGCGGATTCGGATCCTCGATGGCCGCGACGACCCGCTGCACTCCGGCCGCCAGCAGCGTCTCGGCGCAAGGGGGCGTGCGGCCGTGGTGACTACAGGGCTCAAGGGTCACGAAGACGGTGCCGCCGCGTGCCCGGTCACCGGCCGCCTGCAGCGCATGCACTTCGGCATGCTGCCCGCCAGCCCGCACGTGCCAGCCCTCACCGACGACCTGCTGATCGCGAACGATGACGCAGCCAACGCGCGGATTCGGCGTCGTCGACAGCAAGCCGCGCTCGGCGAGGCGGAGGGCGCGCGCCATGAACTCATGATCGGCCGCGCTGAACGCGGGCTGCATCAGCGCCCGAGCGGCTGCGCCGACCGCGAGACCTCACGAATGAGCTTGGAGAACTCGTCCACGTCCTCGAAGTTCCGATAGACCGAGGCAAAGCGGACATACGCCACCTTGTCGAGCTTCTTCAACTCGCGCATCACCATCTCGCCAAGCTTCTCGGAAGCCACTTCACGTTCGCCAAGCGCCAGCAGTTTTTCCTCGATGCGGCTGATCGCCGCCTCAACCGCCTGGCTGCTCACCGGTCGCTTGCGCAGGGCCAGACCGAGACTCGCGGCAAGCTTGTCGCGGTCGAAATCGACTCTCGACCCGTTCTTCTTGATCACCTGCGGCATCCGCAATTCGGCCCGCTCGTGGGTCGTGAAGCGCTTGTCGCATTTCAGGCAGCGCCGCCGCCGGCGGACGATGTCGCCATCCTCATTGATCCGGGTGTCGGCGACAGTCGTTTCGGCGGCGCCACAGAACGGACACTTCATCCTGGCTCGCTAGGCACCGTAGACCGGGAACTTCCTGCACAAGGTCGCAACGTCGGCCCGCACCCGGCGCATGAGCGCCTCGTCAGTCGGTGCTTCGAGAACGTCAGCGATCAGGTGCGCGACCTGCTCCGACTCGATCTCGGTAAAACCGCGCGTCGTCATCGCCGGCGAACCGATGCGGATTCCCGAGGTGACGAAGGGCTTCTGCGGATCGTTCGGAATCGCGTTCTTGTTGACCGTGATGTGCGCTGCGCCGAGGGCAGCTTCGGCGTCCTTGCCGGTGATGTTCCTGGCACGCAGGTCGACGAGAAAGACGTGCGACTCGGTACGACCCGAGACGATGCGCAGCCCGCGCTCTTCGGCAAGGACGCGGGACAGGACACGCGCGTTGGCAAGAACCTGCTCCTGGTAGTCACGGAAAGCCGGTGTCAGCGCCTCCTTGAAAGCCACCGCCTTGGCGGCGATGACGTGCATCAGGGGGCCTCCCTGCAGACCCGGGAAAACCGCCGAATTGATCGCCTTCTCGTGTTCGGCCTTCATCAGGATGACGCCGCCGCGGGGTCCGCGCAGCGTCTTGTGCGTCGTGGACGTGACGACATCGGCACAGGGCACCGGATTGGGATAACAGCCGGCAGCGACGAGGCCGGCATAGTGCGCCATGTCGACCATGAAGGTTGCGCCAATTTCCTTCGCCACGGCAGCGAAGCGTTCGAAATCGATGCGCAGCGAATAGGCCGACGCGCCGGCGATCAGGATGCGTGGCCTGTGTTCGCGCGCCAGCGCTTCCATTTTCGCGTAGTCGATGGCTTCATTCGCATCCAGGCCGTAGGCGACGACCCGGAACCACTTGCCGGAGAGGTTGAGCGGCATGCCGTGCGTCAGGTGGCCACCCTCGGCCAGGCTCATTCCCATGATCGTGTCACCCGGCTTGGCAAAGGCCATCAGTACCGCCTGATTGGCCTGCGAACCCGAATTCGGCTGAACGTTCGCCGCCTCGGCACCGAACAGCTTCCGCAGCCGCTCGATCGCCAATTGTTCGGCAACATCGACGTGTTCGCAGCCGCCATAATAACGCTTGCCCGGATAACCCTCGGCGTACTTGTTGGTCAGTTGTGAGCCCTGTGCCGCCATCACCGCGTGGCTGACGTAGTTCTCCGAGGCAATCAGCTCGATATGCTCTTCCTGGCGGCGATTCTCGTCCTGGATGGCCTGCCAGATCTTCGGGTCCACCCGCGCCAGGGTGTCTTTGACTGAAAACATCGTATACGCCTCACGACCTTGAACGGACTGCGATTGTAGCATGTGCCGTCGATCGGCAAGCCGCGGCGGCTCGCCCGCCCGCCGGCGACGCCGTCGCGGCAGTGCGCGGAGTGGCTGCGCCGGGCTCGCGGCATCTCGCCGGCGCAACCCCCCCCGGTTCTCCAGCCCGCTAGTCGTCGCGGTCGGCGTCATGCACGCCGTAGTCACGGTCAAGCTCGTTCATCTGGCGCGCGTACCACCAGACGATCAGCAGGTAGATCAGTGGCGCCCCCTGGGCGCCCATGTAGAAGCCGAGCGGGATACCCAGGACGAGGATGTGCTCGACTTCGCGCGCGAAGTAGCTGATGACGAACGAGACGAAGAACCAGACCCCGAGAAGCCACGCCGTCAGCCAGAGGTTGCGCCGCCAGTAGCCGCGCTGCCGTTCATCGAGCTGCATCGCCCCTCCCCGGCTGCCGACGGCCATGCCGCTGATGCGCAGCGGCTCGACGTGTCGTCGGCGCACGGCGCATCAGCGATCGAGCTCCGGGTAACGGACGCTTTCGACGAAGTCCTGCGTTTCCCGGCTCGGCGGCTTGCCCAGCAGGCTGACGACAACGATCGTCGCGAACCCGGCAGCGACGCCCCAGACGCCGGCCGCAGTGGATTGAATGCCGAGCCAGGGCTCCATGCCGATACCCTGGATGCGCAGCCACGGAATCGAGTCGAAGTGAACACGAACCATGTAATAGAGAGTCACCAGCAAGCCGACCAGCATGCCGCTGACTGCCCCGGCATGCGTCGCCCTTTTCCAGAAGACGCCAAGGATCAGCGCTGGAAACAGGGCCGCCCCGGCAAGCGAGAACGCCCATGCCACCATGAACAGGATCGTCGCCGGCTTCTGCGACGCGACAGTGGCAGCCAGCACGGCGACGACCAGCAGCAACGACTTGGAGACGACGAGCCGCCACTGCGTCGTCGCATTGGGGCGATAGATCTTGTAGTAGAGATCATGCGACAGGGCGCCGGCGATCGTCAGCAGCAGCCCGTCCGCGGTGGACAGGGCAGCCGCCAGAGCGCCGGCCGCCACCAGACCGGAGATGACGTAAGGCAGACCGGCAATCTCCGGCGTCGCCAGCAGGATCACGTCCGGATTCAGTACCAGCTCCGCCAGCTGTACGATGCCGTCACCATTGATGTCCTCGATCGAGACCATGCCGATCTTGCCCCACGAACTCACCCACAGCGGCAATTGCGCGATCGGCGAGCCAACCAGGTGCGAGTAGATCTCGTACTTGACGAAAGCGGCGTAGGCTGGTGCGGTCAGGTACAGCGCCAGGATGAACAGCAGCGACCAGAAGACCGAACGACGCGCATCGCCAACGCTGGGGGTGGTGTAGTAGCGGGTCAGGACGTGCGGCAAGGCGGCAGTTCCGATCATCAGGCAGAAGACGAGGCTGAGAAAGTTGGCGCGCGCCAGCTCGTCTACCGACTCACCCTGCCCCGGAAAGGCTGTCGTGTGGTGATCGGGTTCGGCTCCCCGCTGCGCCGCCTGATGCATCTGCGTTTCCCAGTAGCTGCGGGCGTCCTCACTGTTTCGTGGCAGCTCGCGCCGCTGCCTTTCGAGCGCCACCACCTCGCGCATCTGTGCGTTGTCGTTCTTCAGCGTGTTGATCCTCGCCGCCAGATCGCGCCGCTCCTCCTCGAGCGATTCCGGGAGCGTCAGGATGCGATCGTGGTAGGCATCGGCGCGCTCGCGGAAGAGGCGGCGCGCCTCGACCTCGGCGGGTTCGTCGAAGATCCGCTCCTCCAGCACCTGCACCTGCTGCAGGACGCGGCCATAGGTCAGCTGCGCCAGAGGAATTCCGGTCACCTGATACGAGAGAATGGTCACGGGGACGAGATAGGCGACGATCAGGATCGCGTACTGAGCCACCTGCGTCCAGGTCACCGCGCGCATGCCGCCAAGAAACGAGCACACGAGGATGCCGGCGAGACCGACGAAGACCCCGATCTCGAACTGCAGCCCGACGAAGCGGCTGGTGATCAGGCCGACGCCATAGATCTGCGCGACGACATAGACGAAAGACGCCAGGATCGTCGCCAGGACCCCAACCAGTCTTGCCTGATTGCCCCCATAGCGTGCTGCGAGAAAATCGGGGATCGTGTACTGGCCGAAACGACGCAGGTAGGGCGCCAGCAACAGGGCAACCAGCACATAGCCGCCCGTCCAGCCCATGACATAGGCCAGGCCCTGATGGCCCGACAGGTACAGCGTTCCCGCCAGCCCCATGAACGAGGCGGAACTCATCCAGTCGGCGCCGGTCGCCATGCCGTTGAAAACCGCCGGTACGCGCCGCCCGGCGACATAATATTCGGCAACGCTGGCGGTACGCGCCAGCACACCGATGGTCGCGTAAAGAAAGATGGTCAGCAGCAGAAAGGAGTAGCCGATCCAGCGTGGCGGCATGCCGTAACGCTCGAGCACAGCCAGCATCAGGACGAAAGCGAAGAACCCGACCGTGTACGAAGCGTAGTAGCGCCGCAGCCGCGGCATGTAGTCGGCCATCAGCGGCGCTCGCTAGGCGCTCTGGCGCATGTGCCGACGCGCCTTCTCCAGTTCGCGCAGGCTCGCCGGCGTATCGAAACCCCTGCTTGCGGCATGGGCCATGGCGATCTGCAGCAACTGCGCGGTGGCAAAAGCGTCCGACAAGGCGTCGTGGCGTTTGATGCTGTCGATGCCGAAGTGCTCAAGCCAGGCGTCGAGCCGCTCCGGACCGGCGTCCACCTCGCGAAACAGGTCAGGGAGAATCCACGCCAGGTCCAGCCACGGCTGTTGCAGTCGCACACCGAGGTACTCCGCCAGGACTCTGCGAATCACCCTGCGCACGTAATTGGCGTTGTAGGCCACCAGTGGCGCCTTGCCGAGAAAGGCGAGAAAGGCAATCAGGCCCTCGACCATCGACGAGGCCGCCAGCGGCTCCGCTGCGGCGGCCATCGACGATGGCACCGCGTGCGCACCCGCGACCGGCTCTTCCAGAACCAGTTGCCAGGCATCCCTGAAAGCGATCTGGCCATCGACCAGAGCCAGGGCGGCGATCGCACGCGGCTGCGCGCTGTCCGGATCGCCGCCGGTCGCCTCGACATCGATCACCACGTAGCGGCAGCGATAATGCGAACGGCGCAGATCGACGTCCGGCAGCTGCCGCCAGCCTGCGACCAGTTGCTCCTGCCGGGCCGTCAAGGCTTCACCGGGGATCCTCTGGGTGCCGAGGAAGCGCGATATCCAGCTCATGCTCAGAGTTGGTAATCGAGTTTGAGGCGCGCCTGCAGCTTGCGTGCCTGGCGGAAAGCTTCCTTGAGAACGCGGCGCTCGATCTCGTTCAGATCGTCCGGCCGGATCAGGTTGTCGCCCGGCCGCCCGTGCTCCTGCTCGAAATGCTGATGGCGGAGCCGCAGGAGTTGGATGAAGTTGAAACCCTCGATGCTCGCCGCCAGATCGTCGCCGGAGATGTTCATGACCGCACCGGCACGCCTGAGTCGTTGCACCGTATTGGTCGCCTCGACCGAATTCGCCAGCGCAAAGACGCGCGCCGCGTCGGTAAACAGGCGGACGCCAAACTTCTTCAGGTCGATCGTTCCCGGATGCTCCGGGTCGGCGCCCGTGACGAAGTCGCGGATGCGGCCAAGGGGCGGCGAGACGCTCAGCGCATTCTCCGCCAACATGCGCAGGAACAGCGGATTGCCGCGGGTCTGGCGGAACAGCGACAGACGCAGCCGGTGAGCCAGATTGAAGCGACCGAAGAGCGGGCGGAAATCAAAGAAGATCGTCGCATTGAGCAAGGCCTGCGGCTCCGGGGTGCGGACCCACTGCGCGAACTTCTCTTCCCATTCTTCGAGCGTCAAGCAGAGTTCCGGGTTGCCTGCCATGATGTTGCCCTTGCACAGCGGAAATCCGCAGCGATCCAGATCGGCGTTTACGTCACGCGCGAACTCGAGAAAGCGCAACTGCGTCAACTCGCGATCCATGATGTCGGTGCAGATGAAGACGATCCCGTTGTCCTGATCGGTGGTGAAGGTCTGTTCATCGCGCCCTTCGGAGCCGAAGGACAACCAGGCCCAGTCGATACCGTAGAGGTCGTGCCGCTCGAGATTCAGCTCGAGCACGCGGCGCGTCACGGTGTCGTTGAGGGTTGAGATGAACTGCGTGATTTCCGCCGCCCCGACACCCTCGGCAAGCATCGTCAACGACAGTTGTCGCACGTCGCCGCGCGCATGCTGCAACACCTCGATGCTGCTCGCAGCGTCGATCGCATGCCGAATCTGACGCAGCCCCGCTCCCTGCAGCTTGAACAGGTCGCGCTCCGAAACCACGCCGCGCAGGCGACCGCCCTCATCGACCGCAAGCACGTGCCGTATGCCACGCATCGCCATCAGCAATGCCGCATCGTGCGCATTGGCCGCCAACGGCAGAGTGGCCGGCGTCGACGACATGACGTTCGAGATCGGCTGCTCGAGCGAGGTGCCGGGCAAGACGATGCGCTTGAGAACGTCGGACAAGGTGAAGATGCCCACCGGCACCTCCTGATCGTCGACGACGACCATCGAACCGAGGTGGCGCTCGGCCATCAGTTCGACGGCCTGGCGAATCGACGCCGTCGCCGCAACGGCAACGGCGTCGCGCTTGACCACTGCCGCAAGCGGCGAATTCATCGTCTTCTGCTCGGCGGCGCGCTGCGCGAACTGCAACTGCAACTGCTGCTGCGACTGCTTGAGCAGGCCAGCAATGTGCTGCGTGCAGAACAGGTTGAACGCCGCGCTCTTCTGTGTCAGGGCAAAGAAGTCGTCGGCTGACAGCTCATAGCAGAAGACGTCGTCCTGTGCCAAGTAGGCGCCGAACGTCGGCCGCTGCGCCATCAGCGCGCCGATGGCGAAGGCCTGTCCCGGTCCCAGAGTGGCCGATGTCGGCTCTCCGCTGCCAAGGCCGACGGTGGACTTCGCCCGCACGCGGCCCCGGTGGACGATGTAAAGGGCAGGTGCGACGCCCATCTCGGTCGACAGGATTCGCGCGCCCTTCGGATAATGCAGCAGCCGGACACGCTCGGCAAGGAAGCGCAACGCTGCCGCCTCCATCTGATCGAAGGGCGGGTAAGCCTGCAGGAACCGGATGCACGCAGAAACCAGCGTCTCCACCGCACTGTTGCTCATGCTGCTCCTCGATCGGCACAAATGAACGGGCCGGCACCACTGGCGCCGGCCTCGTGGCATGGCCACTTCGCGCCCGCCGCCGGTCAAGGACTCCGGATGTGTACCCGGCACCTGCCGGCTGCGGTGGGCGAGCAGCAAGCACCGCTCGCCGCCGCCGCCAGAAACGGGGCTCCGGAAGCGCGCTCGCTCAGCCTCGCAACTGCTCGAGGATCGCCGGATTCTCGAGCGTCGAAACGTCCTGGGCAACCGTTTCACCCTTGGCAAGCGAACGCAGCAGCCGCCGCATGATCTTGCCCGAACGGGTCTTGGGCAGGTTCTCGCCAAAGCGCAGATCCTTGGGCTTGGCTATCGGACCGATTTCCCGCCCGACATGGTCCTGCAGTTCCTTGATCATCTTCTTCGCTGCCTCACCCGTCGGTCGCGGGCCCTTGAGGACGACGAAGGCGCAGATCGCTTCTCCGGTCAGATCGTCCGGACGACCAACGACGGCAGCCTCCGCTACCATCGGATGCGAGACCAGGGCAGACTCGATTTCCATGGTGCCCATACGGTGGCCGGAAACGTTGAGCACGTCGTCGATCCGGCCGGTGATGGTGAAGTAGCCGGTGTTGATGTCACGGATCGAGCCGTCACCGGCGAGGTAGAGCTTGCCGGCAAAATCGTCCGGGTAGTAGGACTTCTTGAAACGCTCGGGGTCACCCCAGATGGTGCGGATCATCGACGGCCACGGACGCTTGACGACCAGCAGACCGCCCTTGCCCCAGTCGAGTTCGGTACCGGTCTCGTCGACGACGGCCGCCTGAATCCCCGGGAAAGGCAGGGTGCATGAACCCGGCACCAGCGGCGTGACGCCCGGCAGCGGGGTGATCATGTGACCTCCGGTCTCGGTCTGCCAGAAGGTGTCCACGATCGGACAACGACCGCCGCCGACACTGTCGTAGTACCACTGCCATGCCGCCGGATTGATCGGCTCGCCGACCGTTCCGAGCAGTCGCAGGGACGAGAGGTCGTACTGCGTCGGCGCAACCGACGGGTTGGTGTCGGCCGCCTTGACGAGCGAACGGATGGCCGTTGGCGCCGTGTAGAAGATGTTCACCTTGTGGTCCTGGATCATCTTCCAGAAGCGGCCGGCATCGGGATAGGTCGGGATTCCTTCGAAAACCATCTCTGTTCCGCCACAGGCCAGCGGGCCATAGGCGATGTAGGTGTGGCCGGTGACCCAGCCGATGTCTGCGGTGCACCAGAAGAGGTCGTCGGGCTTCAGGTCGAAGGTCCACTTCATCGTGATGATCGCGTGCAGCAGATAGCCGCCGGTCGAGTGCTGCACGCCTTTCGGCTTGCCGGTGGAGCCCGAGGTATAGAGCAGGAAGAGCGGATGCTCGGCCTCGACCCACTCCGGCTCACAGACGTCGGACTGACCGGCAGTGATGTCGTGCCACCAGATGTCGCGGCCGGCAACCATGTTGCAGGCGCCCCCGGTACGGCGAAAGACGATCACGTCCTTGACCGACTCGCAGCCGCCAAGCGCGATGGCCTCGTCCACGGCCGGCTTGAGCGGCGGATTCTTGCCGCCGCGGCACTGCTCGTCGGCGGTGATCACCGCCACGGCACCGGCATCGTTGATGCGGTCACGCACCGACTGCGCCGAGAAGCCACCAAAGACGACCGAGTGAATGGCGCCGATGCGTGCGCAGGCCTGCATGGCGACGATACCCTCGACCCCCATCGACATGTAGATCAGGACCCGGTCACCCTTCTTGATGCCGCGGGCACGCAAGCCGTTGGCGAACTGGCTGACCTGCACCAGCAACTGCCGGTAGGTCACCCTCGTCACGGCGCCGTCGTCGGCCTCGAAGACGATCGCCACCTTGTCGCCGAGACCAGCTTCGACGTTACGGTCCAGACAGTTGTAGGAGGCGTTCAGCGTGCCGTCGGCAAACCACTTGAAGAAGGGCGCACCGGACTCGTCGAGAACCTGCGTGAAGGGCTTCTTCCAGGAGACGTGTTCGCGCGCCAGCCGCGCCCAGAAGCCGGTGTAGTCCTTGTCAGCCTCGGCGCAGAGCGCCTTGTAGGCATCCATGCCCGAAATGGTCGCCTGCTTGACGAAATCGGCGGAGGGCTCGAAGAAGTTTACGGCCTCGTTCAGTGACATATCCCATCTCCTGTGCATTATTGGTAAAGGACAGACGACTCAGATACAACAAGTGGCGTCATCGGGTCACGACGCAGGGCAGCCCGCCGCGCACGGCTGCACGGCCCCCGGCTGCCTTCAAGTGACGCCAATTGCCGCCGATTAGACTCCGGAAATCTTACATCCGACTTACGTCGGCGATTCCCGATGCAGGGAAAAGGGATCAATCTTTGATGCTAGAATCGCGTATCCCGATCCCGCTCCGACGAGCCAATGAGCCCTCTCAAACCGACCATCGACCGCCTCGAGACCTTCATCTTCTGGAGCCGATGGCTGCAGGCGCCCCTCTATCTGGGGCTGATCATCGCCCAATGCGCCTACGTTTACCTATTCATGCTCGAACTCTGGCATCTGATCCACAATCTCTTCTTCAGCAGCACGCGCATCGGCGAAACCGAGGTCATGCTCATCGTCCTCGGTCTGATCGACGTCGTGATGATCGCCAACCTGCTGATCATGGTGATCATCGGCGGTTACGAGACCTTCGTCTCCCGACTCGATCTGGAAGGCCACCCGGACCAGCCCGAATGGCTGTCGCACGTCAATGCCGGGGTGCTGAAGATCAAGCTGTCGACGGCGATCATCGGCATCTCGTCGATCCACCTGCTGAAGACCTTCATCAACGCCGACAACATGAGCGAGCACACGATCAAGTGGCAGGTCGTGATCCATGTCGTCTTCCTGCTCTCGGCGCTGGCGATGGCTTGGGTCGACCGTCTCATGACAACGACGGTCGCGCTCGGCAAGACCGCCAGCCGGGCGCAGCACTGAGCGGTGGCGCGGCCGCGCGGATGCCGAACTGCCCGGCGCGAGGCAGCGAATGACGAGACCTAGGAGTGGCCAGGCGAGGAGTGAAGGGGCGCGGATCAGGCGCCGATCGGCCGTGCGGGGTCGATCGATTCATCATCGCCAGGGCCGAATCGAGACACGCAGCCGCAGACAGCACGCTGCCATTCACCGAGAGAGAGCCTGAAATGACCGTTATCAAGCAGGAAGACTTCATCCAGAGCGTCGCCGACGCGTTCCAGTACATCAGCTATTACCACCCCCTCGACTACATCAAGGCGCTTGGCGCGGCCTACGAGCGCGAGCAAAGCCCGGCCGCCCGCGACGCGATCGCGCAAATCCTGACCAACAGCCGCATGTGCGCCGAAGGTCACCGCCCAATCTGCCAGGACACGGGGATTGCCGTGATCTTTCTCAAGGTCGGCATGGATGTCCACTGGGACGCGACCCTGTCGCTGCAGGCTATGTGCGACGAGGGCGTCCGCCGCGCCTACAACCACCCGGACAACAAGCTTCGCGCCTCGGTTCTCCTTGACCCGGCCGGAGCGCGCCGGAACTCGCGCGACAACACGCCGGCAGTCGTCCATTACGAAATCGTCCCCGGCCACCACGTCGAGGTCATCTGCGCCGCCAAGGGCGGCGGCTCCGAGAACAAGTCGAAGTTCTACGCGCTCAATCCGTCCGATTCGATCGTCGACTGGGTCCTCAAGACGGTGCCGACGATGGGTGCCGGCTGGTGTCCGCCGGGCATCCTCGGCATCGGCATTGGCGGCACCCCCGAGAAAGCCATGCTGCTGGCAAAAGAATCGCTGATGGCACCGGTCGACATTCACGAACTGATCGCCCGCGGTGCCAACAACCGTATCGAGGAACTGCGCCTGGAACTCTACGAGAAGGTCAACGCACTCGGCATCGGCGCCCAGGGCCTGGGCGGCCTGACCACCGTCCTCGACGTCAAGATCCTCGATTATCCGACGCATGCTGCCAGCCTGCCGGTGGCGATGATTCCCAACTGTGCCGCGACGCGCCACGCCCATTTCCATCTCGACGGCTCCGGCCCGGCCGTATTGACTCCGCCTGACCTCGACGACTGGCCCAAGGTCAACTGGACGCCGAACACCGAGACCTCGATCCGGGTCAACCTCGACACACTGACGCCGGCCGAAGTCGCTGCCTGGAAGCCCGGACAGACACTGCTGCTCAACGGCAGGATGCTGACCGGCCGCGATGCGGCCCACAAGCGTATTCAGGACATGCTTGCCCGTGGCGAGAAGCTGCCGGTGGACTTCACGAATCGCGTGATCTATTACGTCGGTCCGGTCGATCCGGTTCGCGATGAGGCGGTCGGCCCGGCCGGTCCGACGACGGCGACGCGCATGGACAAGTTCACCGAGATGATGCTCGCCGAGACCGGACTGATCTCGATGGTTGGCAAGGCCGAACGTGGCCCGGCGGCGATCGCCGCCATCCGCAAGCACCGCTCGGCCTACCTGATGGCCGTTGGCGGCGCCGCCTATCTGGTCGCCAAGGCGATTCAAACGGCGAAGGTGGTCGGCTTTGCTGATCTCGGCATGGAGGCGATCTACGAATTCGACGTCAAGGACATGCCGGTCACCGTCGCGGTCGATTCGACGGGCACGTCGGTGCATGAAACCGGCCCGCGCGAGTGGCAGACGCGGATCGGCAGGATCGCCGTCGTGTCCGCCTGAGCAAGCATCGGCAGAGCGGGCGGGGTCGGCACGTCCAAGACGCGGCCGGCCCGCGGCGATCGGGAGCGCCGTCGCGCGATTCTGCTCCGCCGGCAGCTGCCGGATCTGCGACATGCCGAGGCGCGGTCATTGCTCGCAGCCGCGGTGGCAACCGGCAAGGACGGATGACCGTCTGCCAAGAGAGGAGGAGGAGGCATGGCGATTGAAAGACACGGAACGACGCAGCGTTACTCGGACATTTGCGCCTACGGCAATACCATCTACCTGGTCGAAACACCGCAGACTCTCGACAGCAACGTCGCCACCCAGACGCACGAGGTCCTCGCCGGGATCGAGAAGCTTCTGCAGCAGGCGGGCAGCGACAAGTCCCGCCTGCTGATGGCGACGATCTACCTGCGCGACATCGAGGACAGCATCGCCGTCAACGCGGTCTGGGATCGCTGGGTTCCGCGTGGTACGGCACCCGTTCGGGTCTGCGTCGAAGCCAAGATGGCGCACCACGATTTCCTGGTGGAAGTGGCCGTCGTTGCCGCCCGCTAGTCGGCTGCAAACTGCTTGAGCACACACAGCCCTGACCTTCCCAGCGAGGCGACCACCGCCCGCGGCAGGCTTGCCGGCGATTCGCACCCACCTGCCGTGGGCGACGTCCGACCAGGCGCGATGATGGTGCAGGCACGACAGCCGGCGACGGATCAACCGCCAGGCCAGGCCGGATCCGGGGCTGCGGCGCGGGTAGCCTCGCGCTGCCGCGGCGCTCGATGATCGGCGTTTTCGACAGCGGTCTTGGCGGGCTGTCGGTTCTCGCGGCGATTGCCCGCGAACTGCCGACGGCGGACCTGATCTACTTCGCCGACACCGCCCACCTCCCCTATGGCGACAAGGAAGACCACTACATCCGCAGCCGCGTCCTGCGGATCGGTGGAAGACTGGTCGACGCGGGTTGCGGCGTCATCGTCGTCGCCTGCAACACGGCGACCGTGGCCGCAGTGGCGGCCTTTCGCGAGCACTTTCCCGACCTGGCGGTGGTTGGCGTCGAACCCGGCGTCAAACCGGCCGCGGCGCTGACCCGCAGCGGGCGCATCGCGGTCCTGGCAACCGAGTCGACGGCGCGCAGCGAGCGGTTGGCAGACCTGATCCGGCAACACGCCGGATCGGTACAGGTGCATGTCGCGGCGTGCCCGGGCTGGGCCACCCGTGTCGAAACGCTGCAGCTCGACGACCCCCATTTCGCCGCGGAGGCCCGCCAGCATCTGACTCCGCTGCTCGATTCAGGGGTCGACCAGATCGTTCTCGGGTGCACGCACTACACGTTTCTCGCACCCGTACTGCAGCCGATCATCGACAGGCGGGCGGCACTGGTCGATGTGGCCGACGCGGTCGCCCGCCAGTGCGTGCGCCTTGCCGGCATGGAGGCTCGCGGCGGTGGTGGCCTGACGCTGCTCGCCACGGCCCAGCCCGAACGTCTGCAGGCCGCGCTGCCGGCGCTCGGCCTCGGCTGGCTGCGTCACCGCCTGCGCAGCGCCGCCCGCCTGATCGTCGCCTGACCGTCACCCGGGGCCGTCCCCGCCGGCCCGGAATTCTCCGGCCGACGGCAATGGCAGCTGTTGCCAACGTTCCTGCCCGCACAACACGGCGTGCCAACTCGCTGGCGATCCCACCAGCCCGGAAAAAGACTTCTTCAAGGTGCGTGACAAATGCGAATCATTCTCATAAACTGGTGCCAGTTGCCGATCTGTGGCACGCCCTGACGGGCGCCGTCCCGCTGCCCGGCCTGTGCCGACGACAATGTTCGCGGCGGCGCGCCGCGGCACATGGACACGAAGACGATGAACCCGAAGAAAGGAACCCGGAACCATGACGGCCAAGAGATTGATGACCCTGTCTGAGCTTCCGATGGGTCAGGAAGGAACGGTAAGCAGCGGCCCGTTTGCTGCCGATGGCGGAACGGTGGAGCAGGAGACCGCCCTGCGACTCTTCGAGATCGGCTTCATCGATGGCGAACGGGTGCGCGTCGTCGCTCGCGGCTACCCCGGCGGCGAGCCGCTGGCCGTGCGGGTCGGCGACACCATGTTCGCCCTGCGTCGCTTCGAAGCCGAGCGGGTGCTGGTCACACCGGTGTGCGAGACAGCGCCATGAGCGCCGCCACGGCAACCCTGCGCCTCGCCCTGCTCGGCAAACCGAACTGTGGCAAGACGGCACTGTTCAATCTCCTCACCGGCAGCCGGCAGAAAGTCGCCAACTATCCCGGCGTCACGGTCGACCGCAAGGAAGGACAGTTCACGACGCCAGCCGGCCGGAAGTTTCGCGTGCTCGATCTGCCGGGCGCCTACAGTCTCAACGCGCTCAGCATCGATGAGGAGATCACCCGTGACGTAGTCCTCGGCAGGCTCGACGACGAGCCGCGTCCCGACCTGATCGTCTGCGTCAGCGACGCCACCAACCTCAAGCTCAACCTGCGGCTCGTCCTTGAAGTCAGGCGCCTCGGCGTGCCGATGATTCTCGCGTTGAACATGACCGACCTGGCGAAGCGACGCGGCATCGTCATCGATGTGCCGGCGCTCGCCCGCGAGCTGGCAATGCCGGTCGTCAGCACGGTCGCCATCCAGGGGGGTGGCGCCAATGAGCTGATCCGCCAGCTCGAGACCTCGCTCGCCGAGTCGGGGGCGCCCGCGGCAGCCTGGTTGCCGCCCGATGTCGCCGACGTCAGCGCGACGCAGCGCGAGGTGCGACGCATCCTGGCCGCGACAGTCAGCCAGCCGGCCGTCGACACGCGCCTCGACGACCGGATCGACCGCGTCGTCCTGCACCCGGTCTGGGGAATGCTCATTCTGGCAGCAACGCTGTTCCTGATGTTCCAGGCGGTATTCAGCTGGGCCAGCCTGCCGATGGAACTGATCAAAGAAGGCGTCGCGGTGATCGGCCAGTCGGTCGGCGAATGGATGCCGGACACCATCCTGCGCAGCCTTCTGGTCGACGGCATCATCGCCGGCGTCGGCAGCGTCCTCGTCTTCTTGCCGCAGATCCTGATTCTCTTCCTGTTCATCCTGGCCCTCGAGGATTCGGGCTATCTGCCCCGCGCCGCTTTCCTCCTCGACCGCCTGATGGGTACCGTCGGCCTTTCCGGCCGATCGTTCATTCCCCTGCTGTCGAGCTTTGCCTGCGCCATTCCCGGCATCATGGCGGCGCGCACCATCTCGAACTGGCGCGACCGGCTGACGACGATCATGATCGCACCGCTGATGACCTGTTCGGCGCGACTGCCGGTATACGCCCTGATCATCGCCGCGTTCATTCCCGAGACGACGGTCGCCGGCGTCTTCAATCTGCAGGGACTGGTCCTCTTCGGCCTCTACGTCGGCGGCGTGGCCAGTGCCATGGCGGTGGCCGGCGTCCTCAGGCTGGCTGCCGGCAAAGGGGTGCAGTCGCCACTGATGCTCGAACTGCCTTCCTACCGCTGGCCGCATGGCCGCAGCCTGCTGCTCGGCCTGCTCGAACGGGCGCGCATCTTCATCCGGCGCGTCGGCGGCATCATCCTGTCGCTGATGGTCGTGCTGTGGTTCCTGTCGTCGTTCCCGGCAGCGCCCGAAGGTGCCAGTGGCCCGGCCATCCAGTACTCATACGCCGGCATGCTGGGTCGCGCGCTTGAGGTCGTCCTGGCACCCATCGGCTTCAACTGGCAAATCTCGATCGCTCTGGTTCCCGGCATGGCGGCGCGGGAAGTGGCCGTCGGCGCCCTCGGCACGGTCTATGCGCTGTCGGCTGCCGGCGACGATGTGGCCGATCAGCTGCTGCCCATGCTGGCGGCGAGTTGGTCGCTGCCAACGGCTTTCGCACTGCTTGCGTGGTACGTCTTCTCGCCGCAATGCCTGTCGACACTGGCGGTCGTCCGCCGCGAAACCAATTCATGGCGTTACCCCTTGCTGATGGCCGCCTATCTGTTTGCGCTGGCCTATGGCGCCGCCTTCGTGACCTACCGCGTCGCCCTCATCCTCACCGGAGGCTGACATGATCGAGGAAGTCGCCGCCTACGGCGCCGTGGTCGTCGCCATCGCCTATCTCAGCCGGGGGCTGTTCGCCGCCTCCCTCTTGCCGGCTCTCACCCGGCGCTGGCCGATGCTGCTGCGGCGCCGAGAACTGGCCGCAAGCAGCGATGCCGATCGCCCGGCGAGTGTCAGCCCCTGCAGTCGCTGCTCCGGGTGCGCCGCCGGTCAGCGAACGCGGCCGCACAGCAAGATGCTGATCGTCAGCAGCCGCGGCACAAAAGAACGCTGAGCGTCGAGCCACGACTGTTCGCCCGGGTCGCAGCGCGGCTGCTCGCAGGTGAGCCAGCACGTGCCCGTCTCGCCGATAGCGGCCGATTGGTTGCGCCACGCCAATTGCAGCGACCGCCCTTAAGTCTACTCTGTTGCATCTGCAACAGAACCATGTTCAAATGAGGCCACCGCCAACAACGGATTGGTGGCCGGCGACCTGCCAGTTCCCCCATTCTGCCCGCTGCGCTGAAAAGGTGAACGGAGGACGGCAGGATGGTTACGGGACAGGCGCAGCCCGACCGGCCGCGCCGGATCAGGCCAGCGGCTGCCCAGTTGCCATCGCGCCTCGAATCGTGGCTGGTGACCAGCAGACACCACAGGCAACATTGACGAAGTCTGCACCGCCTCGGTCGATCGACGACCGGCACCGGAGCAGACCGGGTTGGACCCATTTTCACCGAGAGAGGAGACAGGGAATGTCGATGCGGGAGAAATCGTTTGCAACCAGTGGACTGGCGGTCTTGCTCACCAGCCTGCTGCTGTCCGGAATCCCCGGGCTGGCCGCCGGCGAGGCAGCGGAAGGGGCACCGGCGTCGGCAAGCGGCGATCAGGCTGCCGCGCCAGGGCAAGGCGCCAGCAACGGCGACAGCGAAGGCAAGCCCCCGGACTGGCAGGCAACAACCCTCACCGGCGACTGGGGCGGTACCCGGCAGCGACTCTTCGACGCCGGCGTCCAGGTGGACCTCGTCTATACCGCTGACTACCTGCGCAACAACAGCGGCGGCCTCAAGCGCGGCGGCGGCTACATGGGCAACATCAACCTCGCCATCGGGCTCGACGGCGAAAAGCTGCTCGGCTGGCGGGGCGGCTCGGCGTACCTGGCCCTGATCAGCAACAGCGGCGGGCGCGTCAACCTCAACGACGTCGGCAGCTTCATGGGCGTCGACAATCTCGAGGCGCCGGTCAACCGCACCGGCATCTTCGAAGCCTGGCTGCAGCAGTCGTTCCTCGACGGCAAGGCCTCGATCCGCGCCGGTCTCTACCCGCTCGACAGCGAGTTCTACGTCACCGATTCGTCCGGCGTGTTCCTCCACCCGTCCTTCGGCATGGCGGCCGAGGTCGCCGACTTCGGCAGTCTTGCCGGTCCGTCGATCTACGCCACGAGCAGTTATGGTGCCCGCCTGCGGATCGACCCCGCCCCGGCCTGGTACGCGATGCTGGCCATCAGCCGCGGCATTCCCAGTGAGCGCATCGACACCGCCGGACCCAACATCAGTTGGCGCAAGAGCACCGGCAGCCTGCTGATCGGCGAAGTGGGCTTCAGTCCAGTGCAGGCGGGGCTCCTGGGCGATTACTTCGGCCCCGCCCGCGATGACGATGACTACTCGCCGATCAGCAAGGTGGCCCTCGGCGCCTGGCGCTACGCGCCACGTTTCGAGCAACTCACTGCCGTCGATGCCAACGATGACCCGCTCTACTCGCGGCACTGGGGTGCCTACCTTCTGGCCGAGCAGACGGTCTACCGCGTTCCCGGAACATCGCGCGACCTCAGCCTCTTCGCCCGCTACGGCTTCACCGACGGGCGCACCAGCACGCTGGGCTACTCGCTGAGTGCCGGCATGAGCTTCCGTGGCCCGTTCCCCGGTCGCGAAGACGATGTCTTCGGCATTGCGGCGACGCGCGCGCACGCCGATCCGCAGGGGCGTGCCCTGCTGGTCAACGAATCCGGGTCACCGCTCACCTCAAGCAACGAGACGGTGGTCGAACTCACCTACCAGGCGCCACTGCTTCCCGGGCTGGTCGTCCAGCCCGTGATTCAGCGCATCTTCAACCCGGGCTTCCAGCTGCCCGATTCGACCGTCGCCGGCGTTCGCGTGCAACTGACGCTGTGAGGGTCGGCGCGCAGCCGGCGTCAGCGGGCTGCGCGCGATCAGGCCTGATCAGCGCCGGCGCGACCCGCCACCGAGAATCGAGCCAAGGACACCGCGAATGATCTCGCGACCAACCTGCGAGCCGATCGCCCGCGCCGCACTCTTGGCCGCCGTCTCGACCACCGAATCGCCACGCCCGCGACCGGCGCCCCCGCCGCCGAACAGATCGCCGAGACTGTCGAGCCAGCCACCACCACCGGCCGCCGGCGCCTGCCCCCCGGCCGTCGGTGGCTGCCCGGCCGCCGCTTGCTGCGCGGGGGCGCCCTTGAGCTTCTCGTAGGCCGACTCGCGGTCGACGGCATTCTCGTAGTGCCCGTAGATGGCGGAAGCCTTGATCACCGCCTGCCGCTCTTCGGCGGACTGCGGGCCAATCCGGGAAGCCGGCGGCAGGATGAAGGCACGCTCGACGACGTTCGGCCGGCCCTTCTCGTCGAGAAACGAAACCAGTGCCTCGCCGACGCCCAGCTCGGTGATCGCCTCCTCGGCACTGAACTTCGGATTGACACGCAGAGTCTGGGCGGCGGCCTTGACCGCCTTCTGGTCACGCGGGGTGAAGGCGCGCAAGGCGTGCTGTACGCGGTTGCCGAGCTGGCCGAGTACGGTGTCGGGAATGTCGAGCGGGTTCTGGCTGACGAAATAGACGCCGACTCCCTTCGAGCGGATCAGCCGCACCACCTGCTCGATCTTCTCGAGCAGCGCTGCCGGCGCCTCGTTGAAGAGCAGATGCGCCTCGTCGAAGAAGAAGACCAGTTTCGGCTTGTCGACGTCACCAACTTCCGGCAACTGTTCGAAGAGCTCGGCGAGCAGCCAGAGCAGGAAGGTCGAATACAGTCGCGGCGAAGCCATCAGCTTGTCGCCGGCAAGGATGTTGACGACGCCGCGACCGTCGTCGGTCTGCATCAGGTCGCCGATGTCGAGCATCGGTTCGCCGAAGAACACATCGCCACCCTGCTCGCCGAGGTTCAAGAGCCCGCGCTGGATGGCGCCGATCGACGCCGCCGAGACGTTGCCGTACTCGGTGGTGAAATTCTTCGCGTTCTCGCCGACGTGTTGCACCATCGCCCGCAAGTCCTTGAGGTCGAGGAGCAGCAAGCCGTTGTCGTCGGCGATGCGGAACACCAGTTGCAGGACACCGGACTGCGTGTCATTGAGGTTCAGCAGTCGGGCAAGCAGCACTGGCCCCATGTCCGAGATCGTCGCCCGCACCGGATGTCCCTGCTCGCCGAAAACGTCCCAGTATACGACCGGGCAGCCGGCCGGCACGTGATCCTTGACGCCGAGCGCGTCGAGCCGTTCCTGCAGCTTCGGCGTCAGGCTGCCGGCAGCGGCCAGCCCCGACAGATCCCCCTTCACGTCGGCCATGAAGACCGGCACGCCAATGGCGGAAAAGCGCTCGGCAAGCAGTTGCAGGGTGATCGTCTTGCCGGTCCCGGTGGCGCCGGTGATCAGGCCGTGACGGTTGGCGAGTGCCGGCAGCAGCGCCAGTTCGGTGCCTTCATGACTGGCGACGAGAAGTGGTGAGACCATGGACGACTCCGGAAAGCGATGACGGGAAAGGATGGTGCGGCGGAAGTGCTAGAATGCCGGCCTTGATTATCGACCATTTGCGGCCCGTTTTGTTGCTCGGGGTGTGGCCGCAACGTAGCGGAATTCTTCAGAGGGCAGCATGGCAGGACATTCGAAATGGGCCAACATCCAGCACCGCAAGGGCAAGCAGGATGAGAAACGCAGCGCATCCTTCTCCAAGATCGCACGGGAAATCACCGTTGCCGCCAAGGCCGGCGGTGGCGACCCCTCGTTCAATCCGCGCCTGCGACTGGCGATCGACAAGGGCAAGCAGGTCAACATGCCCAGGGACAAGATCGACAACGCGGTCAAGAAGGGAACCGGCGAGCTTGAAGGCGTCGATTACATCGAGGTCCGCTACGAGGGCTACGGCATCGGTGGCGCAGCCGTCATCGTCGATTGCCTGACCGACAACCGCACACGCACCGTCGCCGAGGTGCGTCACGCCTTCAACAAATATGGCGGCAACCTCGGCACCGATGGTTGTGTCGCCTTCCAGTTCAGGCACTGCGGCCAGCTCCTCTTCGCCCCCGGAACCGACGAGGGGGCCTTGATGGAGGCGGCCATCGACGCCGGTGCCGACGATGTCCTGAGCAACGATGACGGTTCGGTCGAGGTGATCACGCCCGCCAACGACTACATGGCGGTCAAGGAAGCCCTCGCCGCCGCCGGTTTCACCGCCGAGTATGGCAGCGTCACCATGAAAGCCGAGAACGAGACCCAACTCGCGGGTGACGAGGCGCTGCGCATGCAGAAGCTCATCGACGTGCTCGAGAGCCTCGACGACGTGCAGGAGGTTTATACCAGCGTCGTCATCGACGAGTGACGGAACACATGGCGGTCAGCGATCCCCGACACCCGGCGACGCGCAGCGCAGACCTGGAAACGGCGGCGGCCAGGCAGCGATGAAGGCGGTCATCCTCGCCGGTGGAGCGGGCACGCGGCTCGCCGAGGAAACGACCGTCCGCCCGAAACCGATGATCGAGATCGGTGGCAAGCCGATCCTCTGGCACATCATGAAGATCTACTCCAGCCACGGCATCAACGATTTCGTGATCTGCCTCGGCTACCGCGGCTACGTCATCAAGGAGTATTTCGCCAACTACTTTCTGCACATGTCGGATGTCACCCTCGACCTGGCGAACAACCGGATCGAGGTGCATGAACGCCACGCCGAACCCTGGCGGGTGACGCTGATCGACACCGGCGACTCGACACAGACGGGTGGGCGCCTGCGGCGCGTGCGCTCGCACCTGGACAACGACGAGCTGTTCTGCTTCACCTACGGCGATGGCGTTGGCAACATCGACATCGGCGCCAGCGTCGACTTCCACCGCCAGCAGCGGGTTCTGGCGACCGTCACCGCCGTCACCCCGCCAGGCCGCTTTGGTGCCCTTGAGCTGGCTGCCGACCGCGTGCTTGCCTTTCAGGAGAAGCCGGCAGGAGATGGCGCCTGGGTCAATGGCGGCTTCTTCGTCCTCAGTCCTCGCGTTCTCGACCTGATCGACGGCGATTCCTGCATGTGGGAAGCCGGACCGGTCGACCAATTGTCGCGGCGTGGACAACTCGCGGCATGGCGCCACCCCGGATTCTGGCACGCGATGGACACCTTGCGCGACCGCAACCATCTGGAGCAGCTCTGGGCTTCGGGCAACGCACCGTGGAAAACCTGGTGATCACGCCGGCGTTCTGGCAGGACAGACGGGTCCTGGTCACCGGCCATACCGGCTTCAAGGGTGGCTGGCTCGCGCTCTGGCTGCAGACAATGGGTGCAAGAGTGATCGGCCTGGCACTGCCGCCGGCGACGCAACCCAACCTGTTCGAGCTCACCCGACTTGCGGGGCAGATGGTCTCGATCCTGGCCGACATCCGCGATCGCGACGCACTGGCCGCCGCCATTGCCGGCCACCGGCCGGAAGTCGTTTTCCATCTTGCCGCCCAGGCACTGGTGCTTCCCTCCTACTCGCACCCGGCAGAGACCTATGCGAGCAACGTCATGGGAACGGTCAATCTGCTCGACGCCATCCGGCAGACCGGCGGTGTTCGCAGCGTCGTCATCGTCAGCAGCGACAAGTGCTACCAGCCGCGCGCGACAGCCTGCAACGAAAGCGACCCGCTCGGGGGAGCCGATCCGTACAGCAGCAGCAAGGCCTGTACGGAACTCGTCGCCGCAGCGTATCGCGCGTCTTTCTTCAGCTCGATCGATCGTGGCGACCTCGGCACCGCGGTTGCAACGGCGCGCGCCGGCAACGCCATCGGCGGTGGCGACTGGGCCGCTGGCCGACTGATTCCTGATGCCGTGCGCGCGTTTGCCGACCGGCGCCCCCTGCTGGTCCGACATCCGGAAGCGATCCGACCCTGGCAGCACGTCCTCGAACCGCTCGCCGGCTACCTGATCCTGGGCGAGCGCCTGTACCAGCACGGTGCTCGCTTCGCCGAAGCCTGGAACTTCGGACCAGCCGGCGAGCCCGCGCACAGCGTCGCCGATCTCCTGGCAACCATGGCCGAACTCTGGGGCGACGGCGCCACCTGGCGCCGTGACGACACAGCGCATCCGCATGAGGCGCCGTGCCTGCGGCTGGCTGTCACCAAGGCCGCACAGGCCCTGCAGTGGCATCCTCGCTGGCCGCTCGCCACCGCGCTGCAAATGACCGTCGACTGGTATCGCGCCCACGGCGACGGCAAGGACATGGCGACCGTTTCGCGGCAGCAGATCAGCCGCTATTGCGAGAGCGCACAAGACGCTGTAAGGCCATGAACACCGATCAAATGCGACAGCAGATCCTCGACCTCGTCGAGCGCTACGGCGAAGCGAGCAGCGCGACCACCGCATTCCAGGCAGGTGTGACGCCGATCCCGGCGGCGGGCAAGGTCATCGGCGGAGTTGAAATGCGGCAGATGGTCGACGCGGTCCTCGACGGCTGGCTCACCAGCGGTCGCTTCAACACCGAGTTCGAGCGACGGCTGGGGGCATTCCTCGGGATCGAGCACGTGCTCACCACCAACTCGGGATCTTCCGCCAATCTCCTGGCGTTCACCGCCCTCACCTCGCCAACCCTGGGCGACCGCGCCATCAGGCCGGGCGACGAGGTCATCACCGTCGCTGCCGGCTTCCCGACGACCGTCAATCCGATCCTGCAGAACGGCTGCGTGCCGGTCTTCGTCGATGTTTCGCTGCCGACCTACAACATCGACGCCGGCCAGATCGAAGCCGCGCTGTCCGAGCGCACACGAGCGATCATGCTCGCCCACACCCTCGGCAACCCTTTCGACCTCGACGAAGTCTGCCGGATCGCCAGAAAACACAACCTTTGGCTGATCGAGGACTGCTGCGACGCGCTGGGCGCGACCTACGCCGGCCGCCTGGTCGGCACCTTTGGCGACATCGGCACGCTCAGCTTCTACCCGGCGCACCACATCACGATGGGCGAGGGTGGCGCCGTCTTCACGCGCGACGCACAACTGAAGAAGATCATCGAGTCGCTGCGCGATTGGGGGCGCGACTGCTATTGCGCGACCGGCTGCGACAACACCTGCGGCAAACGCTTTGCGCAACGGCACGGCGAGCTACCGTTCGGCTACGACCACAAGTACACCTATTCCCACCTCGGCTACAACCTCAAGATCACCGACATCCAGGCTGCCTGCGGACTGGCGCAGATGGATCGCCTGCCGGACTTCATCGCCGCCCGCCGGCGCAACTGCGAATATCTCAGGCAGCGTCTCGCGCCGCTAGCCGAGTTCCTGATCCTCCCCGAAGCCACACCGGGTGCCGATCCGTCGTGGTTCGGCCTGCCGCTGACGCTGAAGCCCGAAGCGGGCTGTGCCCGCGTCGATCTCCTCACCTACCTCGAGCAGTACCGAATCGGCACACGGCTGCTGTTCGCCGGCAACGTCATCCGCCAGCCGTACATGCAAGGGCGCGGCTTCCGCCTCGCCGGCCCCCTGACGCAGACCGACCGGGTGCTCGACGACACCTTCTGGATCGGCCTCTGGCCAGGGCTGAGTGAGGAGATGCTGGACTTCGCCAGCACCAGGATCAGCGAGTTTCTCGGAGGCGAGTTCTGAGCACCCCCTGCCCGCCGCTGCCCGGCGCCGATCTCGAGCATATCCTCGCTCATACCGGAGCATTGTGGCGCGAAATGGCCGGGGCCCAGCTCTTCATCACCGGCGGTACCGGCTTTTTCGGCACTTGGCTGCTGGAAACCATCGCCGCAGCCAACGATGCGCTGCAAGTGGCCGTCGGCGCCACCGTGCTGAGTCGCGACCCGGAGCGCTTTCTCCTGCGCGTACCGCATATGGCGAGCCGCAGGGAGTTCGAGTGGCTGCGCGGCAGCCCTGCCAGCTTCCCCTTCCCGGCAACGCGCCACGACTACCTCCTGCATCTTGCTACGGCCACCAGCGCCGATCCCCGGCACACCGAACCTATCGAGATGCTGCACACCAAGCTGACCGGCATTCACAACGTCCTGCGCCATGCCCGCCAGGCTGGCGTCCGGCGCATGCTGGTCACCAGTTCGGGCGCGGTCTACGGGCCGCAACCGGCCGCACTCAATCGCATCCCGGAGACCTGGCAGGGCGCGCCGGACCCGTTGAACCCCTCGTCCGCCTACGGCGAGGGCAAGCGGCTGGTTGAACAGATGTGCGCGCTGACGCCCGAAGTCCCATGTGTGATCGCCCGCTGCTTTTCGTTCATCGGCCCGCATCTGCCACTGCATGGCCGGTTCGCCGCCGGCAACTTCCTGCGCGACGCCATGAGCGGCGGGCCAATCGTCGTCAATGGGGACGGCACGGCGCGTCGAAGCTACATGCATCCGGCCGACCTCGTCGTCTGGCTGTTGAAGATCCTGTTACACGGGGAGACCCGCCGTGCTTACAATGTCGGCTCGGATCAGGGCGTGTCGATTGGCGATCTGGCCCGGCAAATCGCGGGTCAGGTCGGCGGCAATCTGTCGGTGGAGATTCGCGGCGAACCGGATCGCTCGGGAGTTCATTCGTATGTACCGCAAACCGATCGCGCAAGGGATGAGCTTGGTCTCCAACTCACGCTCGACCTGCCCGCGACCTTGCAGCGAACCATCGACTGGCTCCGGACGGCGATCGACACGCGAGAACCTCGCATGGCGACCTCTTCCCTGCGGATCCCGGCTCGGCACTGACCGAAAGATGGCATCTCCGTCCCCATGACAGACAGCCGGCCCGCTGCGCTGCCCGCGCGCACCGTGTTGATCGATGGCTCCCCACAGACTTGGCGTGGCTACTGGCACGAACTGTGCAGCTTCCACGAGGTGACACGGATGCTGGTCCGTCGCGATCTCATCGTACGCTTCCGGCAAACCTATTTCGGCCTCGCCTGGCTGCTCTTCAAGCCGCTGATGCTGATGGCGGTGACCAGCTTTGCTTTCGGATTCCTTGCCGGTTTTGATCGCAGCCACGCCGTTCCATACCCACTGATCATCTTCTGCGGCGTCATCCCCTGGTACTTCTTCTCGAACGCGGTGCCCGACGGTATGAACTCGCTGGCTGGCCACCTACACGTGATCCAGAAGACCTATTTCCCGCGCGCCATCATCCCGATCGCTGCCGTCGCCGTCGACGCCGTTGAGTTCCTCGTCGCCTGGCTGCTGTTTGCCTTTGCCTGCATCTGGTTCGGCTACCTGCCTGGCTGGCAGATCGTTTTCTTCCCTTTGTTCTGTCTGCAACTGATGGTACTTTGCACCGCCGCCGGCCTCCTGCTGTCCGTAGTCAACCTCCGCTTCCGCGATGTCGGAAATCTGGTTCCCTTCCTCCTGACGATCGGCTTCTTCGTCACCCCGGGAGGGTACACGCTGGCCCGAATACCTGAGCAGTGGCACTCGCTCTACGCACTCAACCCACTCGTCGGCATCATCGAAGGTCTACGCTGGAGCCTGCTGAACGGAATGGACGGTTTCCCGCTCAAGCCGGTACTCGTCTCGCTGGCAGCTACCCTGGCGATTTCGCTCGTGGCCGGTCGGCATTTCCTGGCCAGCGAAGCAAGCTTGGTCGACTTGGCGTGACCCCAACCGGGATGAGCGATATCGTCATCGACATCGAAGATCTGGGCAAACGCTACGCGCTTTCCCGTCGACATCGTCCGGACTCACTCAAGTCTTGGTTGCGAAGCCTGGTGCGGCAAGCCAGAACGACAAGCCCTCACCCGAGCGCCGATGAGGAGTTCTGGGCGCTGAAGAACGTGTCTCTGCAAGTCCGGCAGGGAGAATGTCTGGCCCTTGTCGGCAGGAACGGCTCCGGGAAATCGACCCTGCTCAAAATCCTCTCCCGCATCATTCCGCCCAGCCAAGGGCGTGCCCGTGTCCGCGGCCGCGTCGCCTCGCTACTCGAAGTCGGCACGGGCTTTCACCCGGAACTCACCGGGCGCGAAAACATCTATCTCAACGGCGCCATGCTGGGTTGTCCGGAGCGCGACATCAGGCGGCGCTTCGACGCGATTGTGGACTTCTCTGGGGTGGAACGTTTCCTCGACACCCCCGTGAAGCACTACTCGAGCGGAATGTACGTACGTCTTGCCTATTCCGTCGCGGCGCACGTAGACGCGGACATCCTGATAATAGACGAGGTCCTAGCCGTCGGTGACGGAGAGTTCCAGCAGAAATGCCTAAGCCACGTCGGCACGACTCTGGCTTCGGGCAAGTCGGCAATCGTCGTATCGCACGACCTTGCGCTGATTAGGCTCTTGGCGAGTCATGTGGCCTGGCTCCGGGAAGGCCGCGTGTGCGAGGTCGGCCCGGTTGAGTCCGGGGTACTCGAGTGCTACTCGGCCTGATGTTACAGTAAGACGCGACGAGACCGCCGACGGTGCTCATGGCGTGAGTGCTTCTGGTAGCAGGAGGGTTGTCGGCCGAATGGTGGCAGCGATCGGGCGCCAGATCGGCCCGCCCCGTGCGGTCGTCGAGACGCAGTTGAACTCCATGTCCATGTTCAATAGCGATCGTCCAGCACAAACCTGCGCCAGGCATAGGACAACAGGCCACCGCCTTCCAACCGGCCGAGAAAAGCCGCAATCTGGCGACGGTTCAGTCGCGCCGGATGAACTATCAGGAATACCGCGCAAAAGCGGACAAACTCGGCACGCGCCCAGAGGCTGTCGAGCGCCGGCGACAGCAGTCGATGCATGGCGACGAGCGCTTCCTGCAGGTCGTTCAGGAGGGGCGGCGAATCGCTGTGGCAGGCCACCAGCGTCCTGCGAATCTGCGGCGAGGGCACCATGCCCAGCTTCTCCCAGAGGCCGAAGCTGGTCTCGCAGGCATTGACGATCTGCCTCCGGGAGTTGGAGGAAGACGTGCTTTGTGCGTGGACGCGGTAGCGCAGCCACGATGTCTGCAACAGGGTCGCACGCGCGCCTACCAGTTCCATTACGATCCAGAGAGCGTAGTCCTCGCAGTAGAGGTGCGCCGGATAATCAAGCAGGCGCGCAGCCAACCACTGGCGATCGAGCATGGCAGTCGAATGACCGAAGGCCGGCCGGAACAGCAGCGTGGCGCGATAGGCGTAATCCGGCGGACAAAGCCAGCGACCGGACTTGGCGCCAAAAAAATCCATGCTCGTGCCACAGACGGCGGCCGACTCGCGCTTCATGGCCGCAAGCTGTGCATCGAGCCGCCCCGGCAGGCAGATGTCGTCGCCGTCCATGCGCGCCACGAACGGCGCAGTGCAGGCAGCAAGCCCGCGGTTGAGCGAGGTGATGATACCCATATTGCGCTCGTTCTCGACAATCTCGATATTGCGGTGCTGGATTGCCAGCCGCTTCGCACAGGCGACCGTGTCGTCCCGCGAGCCATCGTCGACGATCACGACCCGGCTGCGGCAGGAATTTCCGGCCAGCGTAGAATCGACGGCCGCTTCAAGAAAGCGGGCGCAGTTGTAGGCGGGAATCAGGACATCGACATCGGCGCTCATGCAACAGCCTCGCCAAAAAGCCAGCGCTGCCATTGAGCGGCGACGGCGTCCGGGTCGTGCCGGGCGATAAACCGGTCGGTGGCCGCCCAGTCGGCTTGGAATTCTCGCCGGAAAACGGCGTTCGATACGCGCCCGGCGAGAGCCGCGGGAGTCGACTCGCTCACCTCGCCCCCCCCGTGGGCGAGGATTTCCGCGGGCCCCGGCGTGCAACAGAAGGCGAAGACCGGGCGATGACGCGACAGCGCCTCCAGGGCGACGGTGGGCCAGGCCTCGTTGCCACTGGTCAGGATCAGTGCGTCATATTCCGCGATGCGGTTGGCTGCATCGGGTATCGCACCGAGCAGACACACATGGCGCTCGACATCCGGATGGGCGCGAATCGTGGCCTCGACGAGCGGCCGCAATTCACCATCGCCGATCAGGTCCAGCCGGAAATTCTGATGAAGCCGGGCAAGCTCGGCCGCGAACAGCACCGCCTGTTCCGGTTGCTTTGCGCGACAGAAGCGGCCGATGAAGAGCAGGCGAACTTCGGCGCCGGGAGCGCGCTCGTCGATAGCGCCAGTTACGGCAAACGGATTCGGGATGCTGACGTAGTCGCGAGCTGCTTCCTGCAGACCATGTTTCTGCCGAAAGCGACTGGCACAGTCCGCGCTGACGAAACAGGCGCGGCGTACGGCCGGCGCGACGACATTGAACACCAGCCGGGCGCGCAGATCCATGCCTTCAGGAAACTCGTGTTCGATGCCTGCCGAATCGTAATGCATCCAGGCCGCGCAGGGCGTGCCGGAGAGGCGCGAGAGCAGCATGGCGGCGACGATGGTCATCGGGCTGGTGGCGACGATCGCCCTGCACCGGCGTGCCAGCGGAAGGAGACGTCGCGCCGCAATCAGCGAATTAATGGTCATCGACTGCCCGCCATTGCCGACGAAAACATACTGACCAGAGTGCTTCTGCGCGTAGCCGAAGCTGTCCGAAAACAGGATCGCCACTTGGCTGCGAACGCCTCGGCGTGCCAGGGCCGCGATCAGCGATCGGGTGACTTGCTCGACGCCACCCAAGTCGCCCGTGGCCTGGAGAAAGAGTATGTCAGGAACGGCGGTCATGACGCGCATGGCCAAGCGCCATCAGCGTGTGCGCCCAAGCCGAAAGGGTGGCATCCGGACGATACTGGTCGAGAAAGCTGTGCGCATTTCGCGTCATCCGCTGCCGGAGTTCGGCGCGCGCGGGGTGCAGCCAGCAGGACAGCGCATCGGCCATGGCCCCGGCATCCTTGCACAGCACGCCACGTTCGCCTTGGCTTCCGAGCATGGTGGCGGGGCCGGATGGACAGTCGTAGGCGAAGACCGGTGTACCGGTGTCGAAGGCCTCAAGGATGGTCGTGGGCCAAGCCTCGTGACGGCTTGTCAGGATCAGGGCATCAGCGTGGCGCAGCGCCTCGGGAATGTCGGCATCGAAGCCATGAACGTACAGAAATGCCTTAGCCGGGCTGGCGTTCACTGCCGCTTGCAATTCCGCCATTTCCGGTCCGTCGCCGGCGATATGCAGGTCGAAGGGCACTGCCCTGGTGAACAGGAGGCGTGCCACCGCAAGCGCTTCTTCCCACTGCTTCTGGCGGGAGATGCGTCCGGCGAACAGAAGGGCCAGCCTGCCGCTGCGGCGACTCGCGGCGAGCGCGCTGGCGCAGCGCGATGACCCGGCCGTCAGCGGCACCGGGTCATAGGGATTGGGCAGGCAATGCCACTCCGGCGGAACGGCGGGCAGGTGGCGCGCAAAGGAATCCCGCACGCCGGTGCTGACGAAAATCAGCCGACGAAACCGCGGTACCAGCCAAGTGTGCAGTCCGTTCATGAGCGCATCGCGCAATCGGTCGCCGCGGGCGAAACGATCCAGCTCAAAGCCCTCAAGGTCATAGTGAATCCATGGTACCACGCGCGCGCCGGCCACCCATCCGGCGATCAGCGCCCAGGGAATCGCCGGAGGCGTCACCGCAACGAGCACCGCACAACCGCGCGCGGCACGGCACAGGGCGGGCAGGCGCCAAAAGGCGCGGAGTAGGCGTCGTGGGAAGCTGCCACCGAAGGGGCCGCCGAGGGCGTGGATCGTGGCGCCGCACCGCTCGGCGCCCACCAAGTCATCCAGGCAGACGAAGCCGCTCACCGGTTCGTCGCGCGACTGTGCGTGCCGCATGAGGTTGATGGCGACTTTTTCGGCACCGCTGATGCACAGGTTGTCGAGCACGAACAAGGTGCGAGGGAACATTCGCGACACAGGGTCAGCAAGCTTCTGCGGCGGTGACGAGCGGGCCATTGTCGAGGCGGACAATCCGCGTCGCCAGCCGCTCGACAATGTCGGCCTCGTAGAAAACGAAAACCAGCGATCGGCCGGCAGGCGAAAGCGTGGCCAAATGGTGGGAAATCCAAAGGTACGACCTACAGTATATGAGCCTCCATCAAGGAGCGTCAAGCTTGCAATCCAGGGCAATCGCATGAATCTTATACAAGACCGAGCAGTTCCGCGCGGAAGGTATCGGAGGTTGCGGCGATGAGGCGCTGAACCTTGAGGCCGCCCTTGCGCTTGATCGGGGAGAAGCGGACGAGATTCAAGACGAACTGGCGCACGACAGCGAGCTTGTGAGCGGCATGATCGGTACGGGCCGGCATCTGGTCGTCGCCAAAGACCACGTCCATGCACCAGTGCAGACGGACGCTCTGATTCAGGCGCTGAGCGTCAGGTGGCAAGTTGCTGAGATAGACGCGCCGTTCAGTCGAAGTCGCTTTCCCCCTGATCGTCCGTTCGGTGGTGATCACCACAAACGATTTGGGTGCGGCTCTTTTGAGCCACGGCTTCCCTGCGATCACGCAGCCATTTTGACGTTATCGTTCTGCGGTGCCGACATATAGTTCCGCTGGCGCTCTTGGCGATGATGAAAGGCCATGTACTCCTCGAAGTCACCGCTGGCACGAAGGGAGCGCAAGCGAAGCACCGCTTCCGCACCGCCCAGACTCCAGCGGGCGCCGGTGAGGTCCATGCGATCCTTGACCAGGTGACGACAAGCCCCCTCGATGATTCGGGTAGCGATCGGCCAGCCATTGGCCAGTGCGGTAGCATAGTCGAAACGTTCCTTGTTCTTGAGCAGGTAGTCGGCGCACTTGTCGACCGGCGCCCGCGCTTCTTCTGAGAGGCCTTGGCGGGTGGCGCTGCGGCGCATCCCCGCGGCCACGTCGCTGACTTTGCCCTGGAGTAGGGCGTAGGCGCGCTCCAGCACCCAGGTTTCGGCTTCCGGCGTGCCATCTGCATGGAAGCAGTAGGCGGCTTTCCACAGGTATTCGAGGACATGCACGAAATCCTGAATGACCACCACGTCGTTTCGGTGGCGCGCAATCGCCGCTTCGACTTCCCGCTGTTGCGCTTCCTGGCCGTCGACCAGCACCAACCATGTTCTCTCCTGCTTGGGGTCACGACGCTCGGCTTCGGCGAACATCTCCTCGATCACTTCCGCCGGGGTCTGACGCAGGCTGGCCCACACCCGTTTGTTCCGTACTTTGGGCCGCTTCGGCGCGGACGACTCGTCCTGCCCCATGATCTGCCCGGCTGTCCGCAGATGCGCGGCCACCTCGTACACCGAAGCAACCGTGGCCATCCGCTTGCGATTGCGCTTCTCGCCTTTACTCAGACGGGCCTTGAGTTTGTGTGCCCATCGCATCGATGGTGACGATGCTGCCTTGCAGTGCCAAGGTCGCCAGCAGTTCCGGGATGGCGGTCTTCTCGTTCGACTTCTCGGCGGTCGCGCGCTGCCCGAGCACCACACCCCTTGGGCCGCAAAGGCGCTGACCAGGTGAAGGGGGGTGGCGCCCACCTTTCCCGAGCGACGACTGGTCTTGTCGTCGATGGCCACCACGTCGCCGTTCGCCAGCACGGGCAACACCTGGCCCACCCAGCGCACGAAGGCCGCCTCGAATTCGTCGGGATCAATCGCCGCAAAGACCCGGCCAAAGGTGTCGTGCGAAGGAATGCCCTGCTCAAGCTTCAGATACTGCCGCAACCACTCCAGCTTCTCTTTCGCCCAGGCCTCGATTTCGACAAAGGTGTCGGCCCCTGACAGGACCGCGCTGACTGAAACCACCAGCAACTCGATCAGGTCGTGCTCGACCTTCTTGGCTTGCCTCGGATCGCGCACGCCCACCCACACGTCGACCAACCGGAACTTGCTCGCTGCCGTCATGGAAAACCCCAAAAAGACAGAAAACTACACAAATCAAGGGGCTGTGAACAGCCCCTTTGTAACTCATTGACTGAAGTTTAGACACTCGCGATAGCTGGCGGATGCCGGAGGCACTCGGGCCGCGCGAAAAAATTTTCGAAAAAATGCAAAAAAGACTTGACATGACGTAGGAATCGTGAAGTCGCCGCGCGCTGCTTGCGCACGGTTCTCGCGCAAGCAGCGCGCGGCGACCAATGAGGGATCGTTTTCGATCCCGGACTTTCCCTCATGTCTCTCGCTGCCAACGTTTGCTTGCTGCTCTCGGAATGGATTGCCTTTCTCCTGGTGGCCGTGCCACCGCGTTCCCGCCGGACCTTCGTCGAACTCCTGATCGGCTGCCTGCTCAACCCGGAAGGCTGGGTCACGCGCGCCATCGGGGCGATTCGCCGAGAGGCGCACTGGACGACCTATTACAAGCTGATCGAGCGGGCGCAGGTGCCGGTCACCGAACTGTCGCTGCGTTTGTTGCAGCTGATACTGCTGGTGTGCCCGGCCAAACTGGTGACCCTGATCCTCTACGATACGCTGGTTCCGCGCTGCGCGAAGCTCGGGCCGGGGATCAGCATCAAACACGATCACAGCCACAAGGCCAATCGGCCGACCTTTCTGAACAGTCAGTGCTGGGTCACGCTGGCCCTGGTCATGCGCGTCCAGCTGGGCTCGGCGCTGACGGTACCGATTCGCTCCTGGCTCCTCGAAGAGTCGGGGCAGCGCGGCAAGCTCTGGGTGGCACGCCAGATGATGGACTCGGTCCGGGGGCACGTGAAGGGGGTGCGCTTGCTGATCGATGCCTGGTTCATGCGCCGCAGTCTGATTCTGCCCCTGCTCGAACAGCAGGTCCGGATCATCGGGCAGGTGCGGCGAGATACGGCCCTGTTTCTTCCGCCCGAACCGGAGCCGAAACGCCGAGGGCCAAAGCGCAAGTACGGTCAGCGGGTCGATGCGGCGATGCTCGAAACCTTGCCGGTGCAGGAGATCGAGCTGACGCTGTACGGCAAGGTGCAGGCGGTCCGGGTGCGCTCGGTCCTCGCCGTGGCGCGATTCCTGAAGGGGCTCCCGGTGCGAGCGGTGTGGTGCGAGATGTTCCTGCCCGACCACACGTGGTCGCGCCCACGCCTGATTCTGGCGACCGAGACCGACCTGTCGGCCCAACAGGTCGTCGAGATCTACGCCGAGCGCTGGGGGATCGAGCCCTTGTTTCACAATCTGAAGCGCTGGTGGGGCGTGGCCAATCTGTGGCAGCAGTCGAAGGCTGCGCTGGAACTGTGGATGCATATTCGTTCCACGGCCTACGCCTTGACGCAATTGCTGGCCTTGCAGCTGTGGCAGTCCTTTCCGCTGATGGCGATTGCACCCTGGCGCAAGGGCGCCATGATCACCGCCGGGCTTTTCGCCCAGTGGCTGCGTATGCAATTTATCGGACTTCCCGTGCGCGACGCCTACGACCCGAAGTCCGGTCAATTCGTGATGCCCGTCCCCGGGCACGACCAGCGTTTGCAGTGTTGAGACGTCGGGCCCAGCGTCGATCGGCGCTGGGGGATGCCAACGTCGTGACAGCCATCGCTCGCCTCCGCGGAAATCCCGGCGGGCAGGAGCCGCGTGTGTCTAAACTTCAGACTGGTAAAGAATCGCATCCCATTTCGCGGATGCTGCGCAATCGCCTTGCCACTTCCGATGATGCGCGGCTATTGACTGCTGCACTCCGGCCTGACGCTCCTCCGCAGCAGTACGCGCGGCCAGCCAGTCTCTGAATGCGGTCAGGCTGTCGAAATCGGCCAGCAAACCGGCGAGATTCGTTCCCGCAATCTTGAGCAGTCTGTCGACCTCGCTCCCGACGTCGTTGCGGTCCCTGATTTCTTCCAGCTTGTTCAGCCGACGCTCGATTGCTCTCATTGTCTTGCCACCAGTGCGGTGGTCCGCGCTTCGATCTCGTTGCCGTCTTCATCGACTTTCACCGAGCCACCGCCAGGAATCAACCGAAGGCGTGGCGTTATCCGCATCCTGCCAGGCTCGATCAACTGGATGATGATGCTGAGCTGTTCGCCCGCGCCGATCGAGCCTTCCAGCTTGCTGAGCCGCCTTTGCAAACCGTTCAGTTTTCTCCGCCAGTGCATCCTCGACGACCTTCGGGCGCGACTGGCGTCCGCGCGTCGCCCCGAGACCATCGCCGGCACAGGAGTACGCGCCGCCCCTACTCTGCTCGGACAAAATCCATGAAATATTGGACTTGCTATCCGATATTGCATGGTAAATTTCGGATATGCTTCCGCGCCCTGGTCATCTTGCCCAACTGCTTCAGCGCTTGCGCCAATTCCCGGTGGTTGCTCTCCTTGGAGCACGCCAGGTTGGAAAAACCACCCTGGCGCGACAGCTTGCGGCAAGCTGGGATGGCCCGGTCAAGCACTTTGATCTTGAAGATCCCGACGATCAGGCGCGACTTTCCGATCCTGCTTTCGCGCTACGGCCACTGACCAGCCTGGTTGTTCTGGACGAAATCCAGACACGGCCGGACCTCTTCCCGCTGTTGCGGGTTCTCGCTGACCGCCCCGACACACCGGCACACTTCCTGATTCTGGGCAGCGCCTCACCGGAACTGCTACGGCGTGCTTCCGAGAGTCTGGCAGGCCGCGTCACATTTCAGGAACTGGACGGTTTTGGACTCGATGAACTGGCTGCCGCAAGCCGCTTGGCGGCCATCGACCCCAACTGGCTCGACAGCCGCTGGCTGCGCGGTGGCTTTCCCCGTGCATTGCTGGCCAAAGACATCCCGAGCAGCCGCGAATGGCGCGACGCGTTCATTCGCACCTATCTCGAGCGTGATCTGCCGCAACTCGGTATCAATCTGCCGGCACTGACCTTGCGCCGCTTCTGGACCATGCTGGCACACTACCATGGCCAAACCTGGAACAGCAGTGAAATCGCCCGCTCGCTCGGCGTCAGCGACAAGACCGTCAACCGGTATCTTGACATCCTTGAAGGCACTTACATGGCTCACCGGCTTCCCCCCTGGCACACCAATCTGGGCAAGCGCGAAGTGAAGGCAGCCAAGGTTTATGTCTCCGATACGGGCATTCTGCACAGTCTCCTGGGGATCGCCGATGCCGACGCCTTGCTTGCACATCCCAAGTGCGGGGCATCCTGGGAAGGACTGATTGTGCGAGAGATCATTCGTCGCAGCGGCGCACGTCGGGGCGAAGCCTATTTCTGGGGTGTCCATACCGGGGCCGAACTGGACTTGCTCATCCTCCGGAATGGCAAGGGCGTGGGCTATGAAGTCAAGCTCACTCGCTCCCCAAAGGTCACGGCCGCGATGCGATCCGCTCGCGAAGTACTGAACCTGGAGCAGCTTTATGTCGTCTGCCACGGTGAGGGCGCGCCTTGGCAGCTTAGCAATGGGATTACTGCGGTCCCGGTGTGTAGCCTCGATGCGTGCGTGACAGACTACAGGAGTATTGTGCCTTTGGTCATCCCCACGGATCAGAGCTGCCCATGATTACCGTCGCCACCTACCTGGCTCAATCCATGGCCGATCACGGCCACCGCCATGCCTTTCTCGTCACCGGCGGCGGAGCGATGTTCCTCAATGATGCACTCTGTCATCATCCCGACATCACGCCTGTTTTTTTCCATCACGAACAGGCGGCAGCGATGGCCGCCGAAGCCTACGCCCGCATCGCCGGCAGGCCGGCCATCCTCAACGTCACCACCGGTCCCGGCGGAATCAACGCGATCAATGGCGTCTTCGGCGCCTGGACCGACTCGGTCCCGATGATGGTCCTTTCGGGCCAGGTCAAGCGCGCCACCTGTCTGGCGACGACACCTGTTCGCGGCCTGCGTCAATTGGGCGACCAGGAAAGCGAAATCATCCCGATGGTGCGTGGTATCACGAAGTACGCGACGATTGTCGACCAGCCCGATGACATCGCCTGGCATCTCGACCAGGCGCTGCACATCGCGACATCAGGCCGACCAGGCCCGGCATGGCTTGATATCCCGATCGACGTGCAGAGCGCCACGGTGGAACCGGCCAGCATGCGTCGCTTCCTTCCTCCGCATGGGCCCGACCACAGGGCTTCCGGGGTCGAGCTGGACGCACTGATCGAGCGACTGCACCAAGCCCGCCGCCCGGTCATCATCGCCGGAACCGGCATCCGTGCGGCCCATGCGAGCAAGGAGTTCGCCACGCTGATCCGCCGCCTCGGCATCCCGGTGACCACGGCGTGGACGCACGACCTGATCGCCAGCGATAACCCGCTGTTCTGCGGCCGGCCCGGCACCATCGGCACCCGCGCCGGCAACTTCACGGTGCAGAATGCCGACCTGCTGCTGATCCTTGGCAGCCGTCTGAACATCCGCCAGGTGAGTTACAACTGGCAGGCATTCGCACCACGGGCGTTCAAGATACAGGTCGATATCGACCCGGCAGAACTGGCAAAGCCTACGGTCCGACCCGATCTCGCGATCTGCTGCGACCTGCGCGATTTCCTGGCGCAGATGAACGCGCGACTTGCCAGGCAACCGCTGCCCCCGAACCCTGAACACGATCGCTGGCTCGCCTGGTGCCGACAGCGCCTGATCGATTACCCCGTGGTCTTGCCGAAACATCGCGAGTTCAACGGCAGGATCAATCCCTACCACTTCATCGAGGCGCTTTTCGAGCGGCTGACCGAAGACGACATCATCGCCTGCGGCAACGCCACCGCGACCATCGTCCCCTTCCAGGCTGCCGCGCTGAAACAGGGACAGCGCCTGTTCTCGAACTCCGGCAGCGCCTCGATGGGCTACGACCTCCCGGCCGCGATTGGCGCCTGGTTCGGCGCACTGGCCGCCCGCGGCAGTCAGCGGCGCATCATCTGCCTCGCCGGGGACGGCAGCATCATGATGAACCTGCAGGAGCTGCAGACGATCGCCCAGCACCGGCTGCCAATCAAGATCTTCGTCCTCGACAACCGCGGCTACCTGTCGATCCGCACCTCGCAGGCGAACTTCTTCGGCCGCCTTGCAGGCGCCGACCCCGATTCCGGGGTCACCCTGCCGGATTTCGTGGCCGTTGCCAGGGCTTTCGGCATCCGCGCCTCGCGGCTCGACTCCGGCGACTTCGCGCAGCGCCTGCCAGCGATTCTCGAAACAAGCGAGCCGCATCTGTGCCAGGTCGTGCTGGACGAAACGCAGCAGTTCGAGCCGCGCACCAGCTCGCGTCGGCTGCCTGGCGGCCAGATCGTCAGCGCGCCGCTGGAAGACATGTACCCTTTCCTCGAGCGCGACGAACTGGCGCGTAACATGATAGATTGACGTCGTCCGACCTGTCCCGGAACGTCCCATGATCCGTCTGCCCAAACCGCCGCCCGGCGGCATCTTCGAAGACCTGTTCGTGCTCGAGATGGCGAACAACCACCTTGGTCGCCTCGATCGCGGCCTGAAGATCATCACCGACTTCTCGCGCATCGTCCGCTTCAACAACGTCAGGGCGGCGATCAAGCTGCAGTTGCGCGACGTCGATGCCTTCATTCACAAGGACTTCCGACAACGCACCGACGTTCGCTACATCAGAAAGACGCTCGACACCCGCCTCGGGCGAAGCGAATACGCCCGCCTGGCAGCCACCATCAGGCGAGCGGGCTGCATCCCGATGGCGACCCCATTCGACGAGGTGTCGGTAGACCTCAGCGTCGAGCTTGGAGTCGATATCATGAAGATCGCCAGCTCGGACATCAACGACTGGATTCTCATCGAGAAAATCGCCAGTACCAAGAAGCCGGTCATCGTCTCCACCGGCGGCTCGTCGCTGAAGGACGTCGACGATCTCGTGACCTTCTTCAACCGGCGCGAAATCCCGCTCGCGATCAACCACTGCGTTTCGCTCTACCCGTCCGAGAACCGCGAACTGGAGCTGAACCAGATCGATTTCCTGCGCGACCGCTACCCGATCAACGTGATCGGCTTCTCGACCCACGAACACCGGGACTGGCAGGCGTCGATCGCGATCGCCTACGCCAAGGGCGCGCGCACCTTCGAGCGCCACATCGACATCGCTGCCGATGGCGTACCGCCTTCGGAGTATTGCAGTCTGCCGCATCAGATCGACCAGTGGTTCAAGGCACACCAGCAGGCAGTCGAGATGTGTGGCGCGCCCGGAACGCAGAAGCGGATTCCGGCCCGGCAAGAGATCCAGTATCTCGACGCGCTGGTGCGCGGCGTCTACGCCCGACGCGACCTGGCACGCGGGCACGCACTCCAGGATGACGACGTCTATCTCGCCATTCCGCTGCAGAAGGGCCAGATCTCCTGCCGCGAGCTGATGCGCGGCGAGGTCCTGCTGCGCGACGTGGCGGCCGACGGGGCCATCATGATCGACGCCATCGACAGCCCCTACGCCGAGAACGAGCAGCTCAAGGCACTGATCTACCAGCGCGGACTGTAACTGCAAGAGATGAAACTGATCAGCGTCGTCACCGGCTGCTTCAACGAGGAAGACAACATCGAGGAGCTGCATTCCCGCATCCGTGCCCAGTTCGAGCGACTGCCCGCCTACGACTACGAACACATCTTCATCGACAATGCCTCGACCGATGCCACTGTCGCACGGATCAAGGCGATTGCCGCCAACGACCGGCGCGTCAGGCTGATCGTCAACGCCCGCAATTTTGGCCACATCCGCTCGCCGATGCACGCGCTGCTGCAGGCGCGCGGTGACGCGGTGATCGCCATGGCCTCCGACCTGCAGGAACCGCCCGAACTGATCCCGGAATTCGTCCGCAAGTGGGAACAGGGCTACCGTGTGGTTGCCGGAGTCCGCTCCGGGGTGCAGAACACGGTGGCGATGTCCTTCATCCGCCGTGCCTTCTACGCCACCATCGGACGCATCTCGGAGACCCGCCTGATTCCCAATTTCACGGGTTTCGGGCTCTACGACCGCTCGGTCATCGAAGTCGTTCGTCAGGTGGACGATCCCTACCCCTACTTCCGCGGCCTGATCGCGGACATCGGTTTCGAACATGCGGAGGTGCCGTTCGTGCAGCCGCAGCGCAGGCGCGGCATCAGCAAGAACAACTTCTACACCCTCTATGACATGGCGATCCTCGGCATCACCAGCCATTCGAAGCTGCCGATCAGGTTGGCGACGATGGCCGGCTTCGCCCTTTCGGGTCTCAGCCTGCTGGTGGCGATCGGCTACCTGGCCTACAAGTTGCTCCGCTGGGATCAGTTCTCGATCGGCATCGCCCCGGTGGTGATCGGTTTCTTCTTCTTCGCCTCGGTGCAGCTCTTCTTCATCGGCATCCTCGGCGAATACATCGCGGCGATCCACACGCAGGTGCTCAGGCGACCACTGGTGGTCGAGAAGGAGCGGGTGAATTTTGACGCCGGCAGTACAGAGTCGTGACCCGGGATCCGGGCCGGCGTTGGCAACCACCGGCAAGCCTCAGCCGTCCTGGCTGCTTGCACACGATCCGCTGCACTCGGCGACGCCGATCGATTCGGTGTCGGTCGCGGCGCTGCTCTATCTGGCGCTGCCCAACCTGATCTTTTTCGCCGGCTGGTTCCGCTGGCCATTCGCCGCCCTGTTCTCGTTGCTCCTGCTCTGGTCGGCGCGGAGGGCTCTCGACTGGCAGCATCTGAGCTGGCGATTCCCCTACGGCAGGACCACGACGCTGCTGATCGTCGCCACGGCCTTCGCCTGGTGCGCCCTCGGCGGCGCCGGCCATTTCCTGGCGGCGCCGATCGACTGGATGGTGCGCGACGCGGTCCTCGGCGACCTGGTGTTCGGCGCGTGGCCGGTCGCCTATGCCGAGAAGGAAGGCACCTACTACATCCTGCGCTCGGCGATCGGTTACTTCCTGCCCGCCGCAGTGGTGGCGAAGGCGCTGAGTGTCGCCAGCGCCGACCCGGCCCTGTACCTCTGGACGGTCGTCGGCACGGCACTGTTCCTGTTCAGCCTGCCGCTGCCACGACGCCCCGGAGCCGGGCTGGCACTCGCCCTGCTGCTTGTGCTTTCGTTCAGCGGCATGGATCTGCTCGGCCTGCTCGCGTATCAGGGCGACTGGCCGGAACTGCCGGTGCGGCTCGAATGGTGGACGCGATTCAGCTACTCGTCGCTCGCCGCGCATCTCTACTGGGCGCCGAACCATGCCCTGCCGATCTGCCTCGCCAGCACGCTGTTCTATCGCCACTGGCAGCACCCGGCCTTCCCCGGCTTCGCGCTGCTGCTGCTGGCGCTGCTGCCGATCTGGACCCCTTTCGGCCTGCCGGCCCTGCTCCCTTTCATCGCGCTCGCGGTGCTGCAGTTCCTGACGGGGCCGCGCCGACCGCTGCCGGTCGTGCCGCTGCTCGTCCTGATCCTCATGGTGGCCCTGATGGCCCGCTTCCTCGGCATGGACATCGGCGGCATCGGCACCGCGCCCCCACTGGCTGGCGCCACTGGCACGGCGAGCGAGACGGCGACGCGCGATCACCTTCTCGCCTACCTCGCTTTCGTGGCGCTGGAGTTCGGCGCGCTCGCCCTGGCGTTGTGGCCCCGCCTGCGCCACTCCCGTGGCATCCTGCTGTTCGCCACGCTGACGCTCCTGCTGCTGCCGTGGCTCAGCTTCGGCCCGTCGAACGATCTGCTGCTGCGCGCCTCGCTCGCGTCGCTGGTGATGCTGCTGCTGCTGACGCTCAGCGTCCT
>DDUX01000070.1:121997-122128 GCA_002345025.1 Candidatus Accumulibacter iunctus
TGGCATCCTGCTGTTCGCCACGCTGACGCTGCTGCTGCTGCCGTTGCTCAGCTTCGGCCCGTCGAACGACTTGCTGCTGCGCGCCTCGCTCGCCTCGCTGGCGATGCTGCTGCTGCTGACGCTCAGCGTCC
>DDUX01000070.1:122434-144224 GCA_002345025.1 Candidatus Accumulibacter iunctus
CTGGGGTACCCGTGGCTGATCGTCCTGATCCTGTTCATCGGCGCCTTCACCCCGTTCCACGAGGCTGCCCGGGCGACGATGGTGCCGCGTTGGCCACCAAGCTACTTGCAGAACCTCGTCGAGCAGCAGGGCGGCANNGGGCGGCAGCTTTCCACCCCACTACGTTGCCCGGCTTGATCGGCCGGACGTGCGGCTACTGCTGCGCGAACCGTCGCTCACGCCAGACCGCGAACGCCGCCGGGCGGCCAGCCCGGGCGGGCAACGCCAGCGCTGATCAGGGGATTCCGGCAGCAGGCTGGCTGCGGCTGCGCTGGTCGTCCCACATCCGGCGGTAGACATCCTCCAGCGCGCGAACGAAGCCGGGCATGTCGAACAGCGGGCAATGCCTCCGGTCGGCAGCCAGCCGGTTGCGCAACTGCAACAGGCGCTGCGGGTCGCTGGCCAGCGCCCGGGCGATCTCGCAGTACTCATCCGGCGAACTGGCGACCAGTTCCGGCAGGCCCGCGGCGCGCAGCAGACTCGCGCCCACGCGACCGGGAAAGGTGTCGCCAAGGAGAGCGAACATCGGCACCCCGGCCCACAGGACATCGATCCCCGTCGAATGCGAGTTGTATGGAAAGGGGTCGAGGGCGAGATCCGCCAGTTGCAGCCGCGACAGGTGGTCACGCCGGGACTCGACCCTGGTGGCGAAGATGAGCCGCGCCGGATCGACACCACGGTGCTGGGCCTCGCTCCGCAGGCGGTCGGCGGCCGTATCGGCGGGCTGGCTGAGCCATAGGCAACTCCCGTCGATCTCGCGCAACAGGCAGCACCAGAGGTCGAAGACCTGCGGATTGAACTTGTAGCTGTTGTTGAACGAACAGAAGACGAAGCCGTCTTCCGGCAAGCCGGCCTCGCGTCGTAACGGCGGTGCACCGAGTTCGATCGTCGTGTCTGCCGGCAGGTAGCAGTGCGGCAGGTGAACGATCCGCTCGCAGTAGCAGGGAGCATCCTGCAGCGGCGTCACCACCGGGTCGCCGAGCAGGTAGTCAGCGAGCCGCGCGTGCCCGAGTGTTCCGGCGTAACCCAGCCAGTTGACCTGTACCGGCGCGCAGCGCAGAGCGAGCGCCTCGGGTCGCCCATCCGATGTCCAGCCGCTGAGGTCCACCAGGATGTCGATGCCGTCACTCCGCACGCGGTCGGCGGTTTCCCGGACGCTGCAGTCGGCGATATCGACGAAGTGGTCGAAGGCTGCCTGCAGCCGCCGGCGTATCTCGCTGCCGTCGTCCACCCCCATCGAATAGCCGAAGACCTCGACCCGCGACCGATCGTGCAACTCGATCACCTGCGGCATGATCAACCCAACGGGATGGTTCCGGTAGTCGGCGGAGAGATAGCCGATGCGCAGACGTGCCGTTGGCGGCCGCCGATCGGCGCTGTCAAGCGCCGCGCCATCTGCCGCATCGAGCACGCTCGCCGGAATGCTGCGGCGGGCGTAGTTGGCGGCAACGCGGCGCTGCTCCTCGGCGCTTGATCCTGTAAAGGACAAAACGACGAAGGGGTTGTCGCAAAGATCGAGATAATCGTCGCTCAACGCCCGCAGGTGCGACAGCCGCGGCTGCAGGTCGTCCCAGTCGCAGCGCTTGAGACTGGCGCACAGCAGTTGCGACAGGATCGCCGCGTTGTCCGGGTCATTCTTCGACAACTCGCTGAGACAGACCGCTGCTTCGTCGTTGCGGTTGCTGCACAACAGGGCACCGGCGAGTTGCTCGATCGCCTCGACGTAGTCCCCCGGGTGGCACTCGATGGCGCGCAGCAGATATGGTACCGCCTCGTTCCACTTGTGCATGCGCACGAGCGCGACGCCGAAGTTCTTCAGCACCTCGGGATCGTCGGGTTTGAGCTCGATCGAACGGCTGAACGACGCGAGCGACTCGTCCCAGCGCATCAACGCCGACAGAACGATGCCGAGGTTGTTGTGCGCTTCCGGGTCGTGCGCATTCCGCTCGAGCGAGAAGCGGACCACCGGCAGCGCGTCGTCGTAGCGCCCCTGGCCAATCAGGGCGAAGCCCAGCGCCTTCAGCGCCAACGGATGTCGCGGCTGGCCGGAGAGCATCCGCCGCGCGGCAGCCTCGACTTCGGGGTAACGGGAGGCCTCGACGAGCCGCAGCAGCGCGATGCTGTCCGGCGTCAGCGCCGCGCCACTGCCCGTTGCGGCCGGCGACCGGCGCTGCGAATTCGGGCTGGCCCTGGCCATCGGCTCAGGACTCGCCGACGGCGTGCATGAACGCCACCTCGAGCGACAGTGTCGGCCGGACCTCGAGCAGCACGTGCTCAGCCTGCCGTAGCGCTTCGAGGCGCTGCCAGAGCTGCGGCCGCGGCACCTCACCGATCCAGCGACCGGCAAAATCCTCGCGCATCCCGTCCACCGGCAGCCGCCCGTAAGAGCGCACCTGCACCATTTCCTCATCGCCGGTGAGTTCGGCCGGCGCGCGTACGGCCCGCAGCACGCCCTGATGAATCAGGCCGAAACGATCGGCCAGCCGCTCGACATCGTGCAACACATGCGAGGTGAAGAACAGGGTGCCGCCGGAGCGCTTGTACTCGGAGAGGATCTCGACGACGTCGCGACGGCCGATCGGGTCGAGCCCCGACAGTGGTTCGTCGAGGATCAGCAGGCGCGGCCTGATGCACAGCGCCTGCGCAATCGCCACGCGCTGCGTCATGCCTTTCGAGAACGAACGGATCGGCTTGTCGGCCACCGCCGCCAGGCCGAGACGATCGAGCCACTGCCGGCAGTGCTCGGCCGGCCGCTCGATCCGCAGGCGATGCAGGCGAACGCCCATCAGGAGGATTTCGCTCGGCGTCAGGTAATCGTACAGGTAGGGGTTCTCGGGAACATAACCAAGACCGAGACGTGCGCGCGGATCGTCGACCGGAACGTCAAAAATCCGCGCCGAACCCGCGCTGGCGGCGATCAGCCCCATCAGGATCTTGATCGCCGTGCTCTTGCCGGCCCCGTTGGCGCCGATGAATCCGAACGCCTCGCCGGCTTCGACCGTCAGCGTGACGCCGCACAATGCCGGTACCGCCGGCGACCTGAGCTTGCGGCGGTACGACTTGTGCAGTCCGTCGATGACGATCGCTGCGCTCATCGGGCCGCCTCCGGCGGCGGGTTGGCGTTGAGGACTGGCGCACCGGACGCATCGAGGCCGAACCCGAAGCCCAGAGGGTCTTTCGGAATCTCCCGCAGCAGGCCGGCGCTGACGAGATCGTCGAGCCGCTCGACGCCCCGCCCGAAACGCTCGCGGTACTCCTTCGCCGCGTTCTGCAGCCGTTCCAGATCCCGCAGGCGAAGCGCGCGGACGCGCAGGTAATTGCGGAAGTTGCCGGCAGGCGAATCCTCGGCCATCGCTTCGACCATCGCCGCTGCATTGCCGGTCTGATAGCCCTTCTCGATCCAGATCGCCGCCAGATTCTGCAGCGCCCACTGGTCCTGCACGTTGTTGGCCCGGGGGACCGCCTCGAGCAGATGCTTCGCGCCGGTCGCCGGGTCGCGGTGGAAATGGTAGAAGAGAAAGCCGTAGTGAAACAGCGGATACCAGTCGAAGGTCCGCGCCGCCGACGCCCGCCGCAGAACATATTCTGCCGCGTCGAGTTGGCCGTTCCAGGGCAGCAGCGCGGCGCCGATGTAGTAGTTGTCCTCGTGCAGCGGATTGAACCAAGCGATGTCGCGCTGCAGTTTCGCCTGCACGGCGTAGTCGCTGGCCTTCATGTACTGCGTCTCGGCGACCAGCACGCGAAACCCCGCCAGGTTCGCCGCCAAGTAGCGGTCACCACCCGCCAGCAGAACCTGCGCGAAGCGCGGCAGCGAAATCAGCAGTTCGGGATCGGCCGACTCGTGCGGCAGCGCGGCCAGCCGCTGCTGTGACCAGCCGAAGAGCAGCGCCGACACGAGCAGCGCCGCGACCGGCAACGGTTGCAGCGACCGCTGCATCAGGAAAACTCCCGCCGGGCAAAAAGCAGGCTGGCGGCTGCCAGCAGCAGGCCGATATAGCCAACCGCCATCGTCACCGACCAGAAAACAGTCTCGGCACCGGGCGCAAGCTGGTACATCGCCCACTCGCGCCAGTCGAGGCGAGACAGGTCCGGCAGCAGCCAGCGGACGAAACCAACCAGCGGGTCGTAGCTGGCGAGCAGTTCCTCGTCGCCATCGGCACCTCGTGCCAGGTAGTCGATCGTCGCGCCGAGTGCCTTGCCGGCGACGGCGAAGGCGGCTCCGAGAGCCAGCGGCAGGACGGAGACGGTAGAAAGGGCAGCGATGCACAGCGAAAAAGCGCCGACGACGGCGGCGTCGAGCGCGAAGCCGGCGATAGCGCTCCAGAAAGGGATGCCCAGCGAGACGTCAAACTCCTGCACGTAGCCGCCACCGACGAGCAGAACCGCCAGCAGCAGCAGAAAGCCCAGGACCACTGCCGCCAGGATCGTCAGGACGAGCAGCGCCACAAATCGCCCGGCGAGAAAACTGGCACGCGAAACCGGATAGGCGAGCGAGAACAGGATCACCCGCCGGTCGATCTCGCGTGCAACGAGTTCCTGCACCCAGAAAAGGTTGAGCAGGATCAGCGAAAAGCGGACCGCCGAAAAACCGACATCGAGCGCGACGGTCTTCGGCTGTCGTGGCGAGAAGAAACCCGAAAGGTAGGCGATGCCGATCATCAGCACGCCGAGGATGAATACCGCCTGGAAGCTCCTTCCCCGCAACCCGGAGCGCAGACCGGAAAGCGCAAACTCAAGCATGTGCGTCAGCCACGAAAAAATGGGCGCACCCTCGGGTGCGCCCTGCCTTCGTCCATGAGGGAAAATCTAGCTCGAAGGCGCGGCGCCAATAGCCGTATCCACCTCACCCGTCGTACACGGCGAAGCAGAACACGCCGTATGGACTCCCACCGATCCACCCACACTGGACCCCTTAAAGGTGTTCTTGCCCTTTACCGATGCCGCGCCGACAAGGTACACGGTGGATGACAGGTCATTCCCTTGCAGCAAGACGTTGGCCGAACATTTCGGTATGAAATCCACCTTGACGAAATTGGTACCGGCATTGACTTGAGCCCCGTTGCCCGCCGCGGTACCGGAACAGATGGATTGGGCTACGGCGTGCGCCGAGAGAGAAGTGACGGCGGCTACGGCAAGGACCGAACCGAGAATGATGTTTTTCACGGAGAACCTCCAGACAGAGAAAGGGTTAGAGCGTCGAGTTCGCGATCGCGGTCGTCAGCAGGTTCTTGGCATCCGACTGGGCCGACTTGTCCTCACCCTTCTTGGTGTACTCGGAGAATTGCGGAATGGCGATCGCCGCCAGGATGCCAATGATGGCGACGACGATCATCAGCTCGATCAGGGTGAAACCCTTTTGCAGCTTTTTCATGAGATTGGACTCCTTCACGGTGAGTGCAACGGACGTTCCGTCGAATAGACAGTATCAATTTTCGTGCCAGGCCAGAAAGGGCCGAAAAGCGCCGATCCTGGCCATCCGGCACCCTGCGTGCTGCCCATTAACGGCAAGCACATGACGAAAAATGTCACACTTTCTTCCAGACAGCAGGTCTTGACGACGGATTTAACACACCAATCGGCCACCGGCCGGCGCCGGCCGGGCAGCCGGGCGGCCGCGCACGCGCTGCCACCCCCTACTTGACGCAGACCGCGCGCACCTGCTTCAGATCGGTGATCCCCGCCAGGACCTTCTCGATGCCGTCCATCTTCAGCGTCCGCATGCCGTCGTTCAGCGCCGTCGCGAGCAGTTCGGCTGCGCGGGCGCGCTCCTGGATCTGCTTCTTGATCCGGTCGCTGCCGGCGAGCAGTTCGTGCAACCCGACGCGCCCCTTGTAGCCGCTGCCGGCACACACGTCGCAACCACGTGCCCGATGGAGGGTGAACACACCATTCCGCCCATGCTGCGCCAGCCATTCCTGATGCACGCGATCGACCGCAGCCCGCGGGTCGGCCTGCCAGGCGCTGGTGTTCGCCAGTTCGGCGCAGTACTCGTCCAGCAGGCTCTCGATCTCCTCCGCCTGCGGCTGGTACGGTTCGCGACACGCAGGGCAGAGGCGCCGGGCGAGACGCTGCGCGAGGATGCCGAGCAGCGCGTCGGCGAAGTTGAACGGGTCCATCCCCATGTCCAGCAGGCGATTGATCGATTCCGGCGCGCTGTTGGTGTGCAGAGTCGCCAGCACCAAGTGACCGGTGAGTGACGCTTCGATGCCGATGGCGACGGTTTCGCGGTCGCGCATCTCGCCGACCATGATCACGTCCGGGTCGGCACGCAGGAAGGCGCGCATCACCGTCGCGAAATCGAGTCCCGCCTTCTTGTTGACCTGCACCTGCCGCAGGCCTTTCTGGGTGATCTCCACCGGATCCTCGGCCGTCCAGATCTTGGTCTCCGGCCGGTTGAGATGGCTCAGGATCGAGTGCAGCGTCGTCGTCTTGCCCGAGCCAGTCGGCCCACAGACGAAGAAGAGCCCGTAGGGCTTGGCGATCAGGCTGCGCAACCGCTCGAGGTTGTGTGGCGTCACGCCAAGCTGGTCGATCGGGATCGGTTCGCCGGCGCTGAGGATGCGCAGGACGACGTCCTCGAGTCCTCCGGCCGTCGGTACCGTCGCCACCCGCAGCTCGATGTCGAGCGGCCCCCAGCGGCGGAATCTGATCTTGCCATCCTGCGGGCGTCGCTTCTCCGAGATGTCGAGGTCGGCCATGATCTTCAGACGCGTCACCAGCGCGCTCCGGTATGACGCGGGGATCTCGATGTAGGGCGACAGGGCACCATCGCGGCGGAAGCGGACGACGGTCTTTTCCTTGCCCGGGCGCGGTTCGATGTGGATGTCGGAAGCGCCCTTCTGATACGCCTCGACGATGATCCGGTTCACCAGACGAACGAGCTCGTTGTCGGCGGCGGCACTGAGCACCTCGGCGCCGCTGTCGGCAGCATCAAGAACCGCGTCGTCGTCGAGGCCCGAGAGCATGTCGCCGACCGAGTCGACCTCGACCGCGGCGGCGAAGAACTGTCCGACGAGTTGCTCGAACTCGTGGCGCGTGCTGACGCGATAGACGATCCGCCTCTTCGGAAAGACGTTGTTGGCCATGCGCGAGCTGCGAATCCGCTCCGGATCGCAGGCGATCACCACCACCCCTTCCTGCGTCTCCTCGAGCGGCAGCCACTGGCTTGCCTCGACGTAATCGCGTTTGAGGTTGCGCAGCAGCTCGGTCGGCCGCAAACGTTCCGGCCTGAACGGCTCGTACGGAACGCCAAAGAACTTCGACAGCGCAGCGCCGATTGCCGCCGGCGGCACCTGAAAATCGGCGGTCAGCACCTGCTCGAGCTCAAGTTGCTTGCGGCGTGCAGCCTTCTGCGCCAGATCGAGTTCCGCTGCCGAGATGACGGCGTCGCTGACGAGCGCGTCATACCGGGTCTTGGGGACCGCTGGCGGCGGATTGCGTCGCTGCGCGAAAGCAACGGCGAGCGTCTGTGCGAGCGCCTGCACGCCTTCTTCGGCGACTGCCGGGAAAGGGGTGTCGGAGCGATTGTTGATCAGTTGCACGACGCCGAGCAACTCGCTGGTCTGCGCGTTGCTGATCGGCGCAACCAGCATCTGCTTCGACCGGTAACCGGTCCGCTCGTCGACCGCCTTGAGGAAACTCAGACGCTGGCTGTGTTTAGCCAGTTCTTCCTGGTCGTAGACGTCACGGATGTTGACGGTCTGGCCCGACGCGGCAACGTAGCCGGCGACACTCTGCTCGGAAATCGGCAGGCGGATGTCCTTGTGCGTGTTGAGACCGGTTTTCACTTTCGAGACGATGCTGTGCCGGTCGTCGCTGGCGACGTAGATCGTCAGTCGGTCGGCGTGGAACAGCTCGCAGATGTCTTCCGACATTTCTAGAATGATCTCGTCGATATTGCTCGCACCGTGAATCCGGTTGGTGACGCGCTGCAGATTCTTGAAGAAGCTCAGGCGCCGGCTCATGTCGCCGAGGTTGCCGTCGATCGGCCAGTTCGCTGCTGACATGTCAGTCTGAGAGTCGCGTCAGCGAGTCACGAATCTCCCTTCTCCCGTTCGCGGGAGAAGGGCCGGGGATGAGGGCAACGGTCATGACTTTCATCATCAGGGGTGTCTCGACAGTCATGACCGTCAGAACTCGAAGACCTGATTGTTGTACAGCATCTGCGGCTTGTGCTCACCCGTACACGACTCGATCTCGGCCATCGTCAGTTCGATCTGGCTGGGCTTCAGGTGGCTGACGAAGACTTCCGCCATGACCGACAGATTCTGCAGCTCGGCAGCGAGCAGGCGCGGGCAGAGATGCATCGACATCTCGGCCAGCCGCTGCTCGCGATTCGGGAAGGCGGTTTCGATCAGCAGGTAGCGCAGGTTGGCGATGCGGTTGACCAGCGGCCAGAAAGCCGGGTTGACCGTCGTATCGCCGGTGAAGACCAGACTGCCGGCTCCCGAATCGAGCTGATAGCCGACGGCCGGTACCGTGTGCCGCGCCGGCAGCGCGGTGATCGTTCTCGCTCCGACGCGAACCGACTCGCCGACGCACAGCGGACGGTACTGCATCGCCGGCCGCTCCTGGCTCGGGATGGCACTGAAATCGGGCCAGATCTCCCAGTTGAAGATGTGGCGACCAATGATGTCGAGGGTTTCGGGGATCGCATGCACGATCACTGGCTGGGTCCGCAGGTCGGCAACCGAATCGATCAGCAGCGGCAACGAGCCGATGTGGTCGAGGTGGGAGTGCGTCAGAAAGACGTGGTCGATGCGCGCCAGCTCCGCCAGCGGCAGGTGCGTCACGCCCGTCCCGGCGTCGATCAGGATGTCGTCGTCGACAAGGATCGCTGTCGTTCCCAGATGACGCCCGCCGATGCCGCCACTGCAACCCAGGATTCTGACTTTCATGCTGACTCCCACGGTCTGCTGCGGTGTTCACGCCCGCGCCTCGCCGACGACGCCGCAGCCATTCCTCCACCCTGCCGTGAGCGCGCGCGCTGTGCCATCAGGTCTTTAAGACGAACTCCATCTTCACCCCGGCAATCTCGATCAGGTCATGGTTCTCCAGTCGCCTCGCCGAGGAATCGATCGCTTGCCCGTTCAGCAGCGGGAACCCCGCACCTTCGACATGACTGAGGAAGTAGCCCTGCGGGCGCCTGGCGATCACCGCCACCTGCCCCGGTCGGCCGAGTGAGGTCAGCGTCTTGGTCAGTTGCAACTGGTGCCCGGCGTTGCTTCCACTGAGCAGGCGGATGGCGGCGGCCGGCAGATTCGCCGTCTCCACGCCAGTCAGGGACGCCGTCGAAGGGGTTGCGGCGCCCCCCGATCCGACAACGGACACGGACTCGAAACGGAACGGCGCCGACCGCTCGGCTTCAGCCTCCTCCACTGGCGAGACGGCTTCGGCCAGATACTTCATCTTGTACTTTCCGAGTTCGATGACGTCGCCGTCCTTGAGGAAGTGCTTGCGCACCGACTGCCCGTTGACCAGCGTTCCGTTGGTGCTGTTCAGATCCTCGAGAAAGGAATCGTTGAGGATGGTGACGACGGCTGCATGCTCGCCGCTGATCGCCATGTTGTCGATCTGTATGTCGTTGTGCGCCTTGCGGCCGATGCTCACGCGCTCCTTGCGCAGCGGGATCTCCTTGAGAACCAGACCATCCATACTCAGTATGAGCTTTGCCATCACCTTCCCCGTCTTCAAACATGCCACGACCAGAATCTGGACCAGCCTCCACCGGCCGCAGGGAACTCGCGCAGAACCTTGACCAAGACCACCGAGACGTTGTCCTCGCCACCATTGTCGTTGGCCATCTGCACCAGATGGCTCGCCAGCACTTCGAGGTTGTCACCGAGGGTCAGCAGCGCCTGCCGGATGTCGGCCTCATCGACCATGTCGTAGAGACCATCCGAACACAGGAGGTAGATGTCACCCGGCCTGACCTGGTGCAGGTGGATCTCGACGTCGACCTCGGCATCGACACCGACGGCCCGCGTCACCAGGTTCCGGTTCATCGAATAGCGGGCTTCTTCGGCCGAAATCAGCCCGCTGTCGATCTGCTCCTGCAACAGCGAGTGGTCGCGCGTCAGGGGGACGAACTCATCGCCGCGCAGGCGATAGAGGCGCGAGTCACCGACATGTGCGACGATCACCTGATCGTCACAGAACACACTGGCCACCAGCGTCGTGCCCATGCCGCCGAACCGCTCCTCCTTCCCGGAAGCGCGGTAGATCGCCGAGTTGACGGCTTCGATCTGTTCGACCAGGCAGCGAACGCCGAAGGGCTGCCCGGTCGTGCCGTCGATACGGTGGGCAGCGCTGGTCGAGAAAGCAGCGTTGAGCCCGCTGGCGAGCAAGGTCGTCGCCATCCGGCTGGCAACCTCTCCGGCATTGTAGCCACCCATCCCGTCGGCGAGGATCGCCAGGCCGTGCCTCGCATCGGCAAGGACCGAGTCCTCGTTCTGCCCGCGCACCAGCCCGGTGTCACTGCGCTCGGCGATTTCCAGGGCAGCGGAGAGTCTGTTTGTCACCTACGCTCCCAACAAGCAGTCAATGAGGCAGGCTGCCGGCACAGAGACGAAAGCAAACGCGGTGCCAAGGCTAGCCGCCATAAGGCAACTCGACCCCCAGGCCACGCGCACCTGCCATCTCGGCGAGACGCGCAGCGACCGCCAGATCCTGAATGGCCATTCCCTGCGACTCGAAGAGGGTAAGCTGTTCGGCGGCGGACCGCCCGGGCTGCAAGCCACAGATCACGTCGCCGAGTTCCACCAGTTCACGCGCATGCAGGCGTCCCTTCTCGAGCAATGGCAGGAGATCGCCTGCCTCGCGCAGCGCGCTTTCGACGCTGTCGACGACGATCGGTGCACAGCGCCTGAGGACATCCTCGCCCACTTCCCGCCGGATCAGCGAGTTCGATCCGGCCGCATTGATGTGGGTGCCCGGCGCCAGCCAGTCGGCATCGAAGAGGGGCGTCGCCGCGGTCGTCACGGTACTGACGATGTCGCTGCCACGCACCACTTCCGCGGGCGAGGCTGCCGCCCTCACCTCGATATCGAGGCGTTGCGAAAGCCTGGCACAGAAGGCGCCCAGGCGATCGGCGCGGCGCGCGTACACCTTGACCTGCTGCAGCGGGCGGACCGCAGCGATCGCCTCGATATGCCCTTCGGCCTGCCAACCAGCACCGAAAACGCCTGCCACCGAGGCATCGGAGCGCGCCAGCCAGCGGGTCGCCACACCCGAAGCGGCGGCAGTCCGCATCATGCCCAACCGGTCGGCCTCGATCACTGCCAGCAGGCAGCCGGTCGATGCGCGGTAGAGATGAACCAGGAAGCGAACACCCGAGCGGTTGCTCGTGTAGGCCTTGTAGCCGATGACGTCGAGCTGCGGCAGCGCCCCCTGCAGAATGTGCAGGGTCGTCTGCGGCAGTCGCGTGCGCTGTCGCGGAACATCGTGTGCCTGCCGCGTCGACAGAGCGCGATGCGCAGCCTCGACCTCCGCCAGTGCCAGCGGCATCGTCAGCATTTCGGAAACGTCCTGTTCACTCAGAAAAAGCGCCATCTTTTCCTCGTCATGGAGCATCAGTCACGCGCTTGCCGCAGCCCGCTGGCAGCCGGCATGCCGCCAGCCCCGATTTTACTTGCAAATGACCAACGGCAACGGCAAACAAAAAAGGGCAGACCGAGGCCCGCCCTTTTTCTCGCGATCTGGAAACCGCTTTCGCCCTAGAGCATTGCCTTGATCAGCTTGCCCATCTCCGATGGGTCGCGCGTCACCTTGAAGCCGCACTCTTCCATGATTGCCAGCTTGGCATCGGCGGTATCCGCACCGCCTGAAATCAGCGCCCCGGCGTGGCCCATTCGCTTGCCCGCAGGCGCCGTAACGCCAGCGATGAAACCGACGATCGGCTTCTTCATGTTGGCTTTGCACCACAGCGCGGCATCTGCCTCGTCCGGACCACCAATCTCGCCGATCATGATGACCGCGTCGGTATCGGGGTCGTCGTTGAACAGACGCATGATGTCGATATGCTTGAGGCCGTTGATCGGATCACCACCGGTACCGACGGCCGACGACTGACCAAGGCCGATTTCCGTCAGCTGACCAACCGCTTCGTAGGTCAGCGTACCCGAACGCGAGACGACGCCAATGCGTCCCTTGCGGTGAATGTGACCCGGCATGATGCCGATCTTCACTTCTTCGGGCGTGATCAGTCCCGGGCAGTTCGGACCGAGCAGCAGGGTCTTCTTGCCGCCAGCGGCTTCCTTGCGCAACATCTTGTTGCGCACCACCAGCATGTCGCGCACCGGAATCCCCTCGGTGATGCAGACGACGAGATCGAGGTCGGCTTCGACGGCTTCCCAGATCGCGGCCGCTGCACCGGGTGGTGGCACGTAGATCACCGAGACGGTGGCACCGGTCTGCGCCGCAGCGTCCTTGACCGAACCAAAGATCGGGATGCCGAAAATGCTCTCGCCGGCCTTCTTGGGGTTCACGCCGGCAACGAAGCAGTTCTTGCCGTTGGCGTATTCCTGGCACTTCTCGGTGTGGAACTGGCCGGTCTTGCCGGTGATGCCCTGGGTAATGATCTTGGTGTCTTTGTTAATCAGAATCGACATGGTGGGCTCCTTAACTGACCGCAGCAACGATCTTGGTGGCGGCTTCGGCCATTGAATCCGCAGTGATGATCGGCAGCCCCGACTCGCTGAGGATCTTCTTGCCGATGTCTTCGTTGGTTCCCTTCATGCGGACGACCAGCGGTACCGAGAGGTGGGTTTCACGGGCAGCGGCAACGACGCCGGTGGCGATCGTGTCGCAACGCATGATGCCGCCGAAAATGTTCACGAGAATGCCCTTGACCTTCGGATTCTTGAGCATGATCTGGAACGCTTCGGTGACCTTCTCGGTCGTCGCACCACCACCGACGTCGAGGAAGTTGGCCGGCTCGGCGCCAAACAGCTTGATCGTGTCCATAGTCGCCATCGCCAGACCGGCGCCATTGACCAGGCAACCGATGTTGCCGTCGAGCGAGATGTACGACAGATCGTGCTTCGACGCCTCGAGTTCGTCCGGGTCTTCCTCGTCGAGGTCGCGGAACGCGACGATCTCGGGCTGCCGGTACAGCGAGTTGGAATCGAAGTTGAACTTGGCGTCGATGGCCTTGATGTTGCCGTTGCCTTCGAGGATCAGCGGGTTGATCTCGGCGAGCGAGGCGTCGGTTTCCATGTAGCAGCGGTACAGACCCTTGAGCGCCGCCACCGCCTGCGCAACCGATTCCGCCGGAACGCCGATGCCGACGGCCAGTTCGGTCGCCTGCGCGTCGCTGAGCCCGTCTTCCGGGTCGATGAAGACCTTCAGGATCTTCTCCGGGGTGTCATGGGCAACCTTTTCGATATCCATGCCACCTTCGGACGAAGCCATCATCGCCACCTTCTGCGTCGTGCGGTCGGTCAGCGCTGCGACGTAATACTCCTTGCGGATGTCCGCACCCTCTTCGACCAGGAGGCGGCGCACCTTTTGCCCTGCCGGACCGGTCTGATGGGTGACGAGCTGCATGCCGAGGATCTGGCTGGCATACTGGCGAACCTCGTCGAGCGATTTCGCCACCTTGACGCCACCGCCCTTGCCGCGGCCACCCGCATGGATCTGGGCCTTGACCACCCAGACCTTGCCTCCCAGGGATTCGGCTGCCTTGACCGCATCTTCGACGGTCGGACAGAACACCCCGCGCGGAACCACGACGCCGAATTTCTTCAGGAGTTCCTTGCCCTGATATTCGTGAATTTTCATGCGCTTTCCTTGCTTGAGTTAAGGTTGCGAAACGTAATGAACCACGGGCAGGACGCCCTACCCAGGCTTCTGGCCGCGGTACCAGCGCGGGTAATAGCGCTGTACCGCGTCCGAATGCGACTCCAGAGCGTGACACCGATCGAGCTGATAGGGCTTGTGGCCACTATCGTCGCTATCCGGCACGTCGCTGGCAAAGGTTTGCAGCGCCGCCGTTGGCAGGAACATCAGCAGCTCGCTGAGGTGCGAGCACCCACGCGTGCTGCGAAAGAGTTGCTTGACCGCTGTGCGAAAACCGTGAAACAGGTTCAGACCGACCAGTTGCGCATAGGCGGGCGTGATCCGGTCGCAGTAGCCGACGTAGGGCATGCCATCGGCGCAGGCCATGGCGTCGCGGATGGTCATCTGGCCGTCGATGGTCACCCGCACCCACATGTCGTGTACCGCCTCGCCACGCTTGCGCAGCCCCGACGACAGCGGGTAATCGTGATCCTTGACATCGGTCAGGCGAGCCTCGATGTCCCAGCAACCGTCCTCGCGCCGATAGCCTTCGAGCTGGACGCTGCGAATGTGCTTGCGAGTCCGTTGGACGGTGGTGGGAGGCAGCGGCATCGATGATCGAGGGGGATTTGCGAAGACCGCAGGATTTCGCGGCTGGCAAGAAATTCTACAGCAAAAAGTCCTCGCCTTCGCAGCGGAATTCATAATTATGGATGCCCGGCGGCCGGTCGCCGCGGCGGCATCCGCAACCCGCTGCCGGCATTTGTGCCCAGGCGATGCGGCAGGCCGCCGGCTTCAACAGCCCATCACGCGCCTGATTTCGGCGAGCCCGGCGGAAAGCATGGCCAGATCCTGTGGCTCATTGACCTTCATTTCGTCAAGTACGCCGCGGGCGGCAGCCGTTGCCGGCAAGCGGCCGCCCAGCACCTGCCGCAACAGGTGCTGCCGCAGCTCCGACAGCTCTGCCGCCAGCCGTGCGCGCGCCCGCGCCTGCCAGCGGTTGCCAGCAGGCAGGCGCCCGACCGCCGCCGTCAGCCAGTCGAGCTCGAGATGGCCAGCGAGTTCGGCCAGTCCATGTGCCACCTCGTCAGGCGACCGGGCACACGCGCGAGCCAGGTCGACGCGATCGATTGCGCCGACGATCGCCGCCGCCGCCATGGCCAGAGCCGTTGCCGCCGGCTCACCACTCCGGCCCTGGCGCACGCGCGCAAGCACCTCGGCGACCGCCGGTCGATACTCGTCAACCAGTGCACCGATGGTCATCCCACCGAGATGCTGTGTCAGGATCAACTCGGTCGCAGCCGCCGTCGTCGCACGCAAGGCGAGCATCAGCTCCATCTGCCGGGCGGCATCGAGCAGCAGATCGAGCGACTCGACCTCGCGCCAGAGCGCTTCGGCGTCGAGCACCTGACTGGCTGCATACCAGGCGCCCGCCACCTGCGCCGTTGAGGCGCCGGTCTCATCGCCAAGCTGCAGGACGAAGGTGGTTCCCATCCGGTTCACCAGACGATTGACGAGTTGCGTGGTGATGATGTCCCGCTGCAGCGGATGGGCCGCCATCCGGGCGCGACACGAGCCGCGCAGGACGCTCGGGAAGTAGCTTTCCAAAAGGTCATCGAGATCGCCGCTGTCGGGCAGGTCGGAGGTCAGCACAGCCTCCTTGAGCGTGATCTTGGCGTACGCCAGGAGTACGGCGATCTCCGGTGCCGTCAGGCCACGCTTCTGCTGGCCGCGCTCGGCGAGGCCCTTGTCGTCGGGCAGGAACTCCACGCCACGGTGCAGCGCGCCGCGACTCTCGAGACTGCGGATCAGCCGCGCATGTGCCGCGAGCAGTTCGCCGGCGGTCGCCGCTTCGAGCGCGATCGCCTGCGTCTGCTGGTAGTTGTCGGCCAGCACCAGAGACGCCACTTCGTCGGTCATCGACGCGAGCAGCGCGTCGCGCTGCCTGCCGGTCATCTCCCCCGTGGCGACCAGCCCGGCGAGCAGAATCTTGATATTGACCTCGTGGTCGGAGCAGTCGACACCGGCCGAATTGTCGATGGCGTCGGTGTAGATTCGCCCGCCGTTGAGGGCGAACTCGATCCTGCCCTTCTGGGTCAGCCCGAGGTTGCCTCCCTCGCCGACGACACGCGCGCGCAACTGGCTGGCATCGACGCGCAGGATGTCGTTGCCGCGATCGTTGGCTTCCTGGTGGCTCTGGTTGCCGGCCTTGACGTAAGTGCCGATGCCGCCGTTGTAGAGCAGATCGACCGGCACCTGCAGAAGGCTGCGGATCAGCTCGGGGGGCGACATCTGGATCGCGTCGGTAGCGAGCCAGTCCTGCAACTGCGGCGACAGCGGAATCGTCTTGGCGGTGCGCGACCAGACGCCGCCGCCGGCCGAGATCAGTGCCGGGTCATAGTCGGCCCACGACGAGCGCGGCAAGTCGAAGAGCCGCTGCCGCTCGGCATGGCTGCGCACCGCATCCGGACTGGGGTCAATGAAGATGTGGCGGTGATCGAAAGCGGCAAGCAGCCTGATTTCGCGCGACAACAGCATACCGTTGCCAAAGACGTCGCCGGACATGTCGCCGATGCCGACGACGGTGAATGGCTGCGTCTGCGTATCGAGACCGAGTTCACGGAAGTGCCGCTTGATGGCTTCCCATGCCCCGCGGGCCGTGATGCCCATCTTCTTGTGGTCGTAGCCGACCGAACCGCCGGAAGCAAAGGCATCGCCGAGCCAGAACCCGTACTCGATGGCAATACCGTTGGCGATGTCCGAGAAGGTCGCCGTCCCCTTGTCGGCGGCGACCACCAGGTACGGATCGTCGCCATCGCGCCGGCGGACGCCGACGGGCGGCACGACCCGGCCGTCGACCAGATTGTCGGTCAGGTCGAGCAGGCCACGAATGAAGTCGGAATAGCAGGCGATTCCCTCGGCCTGCCACGCCTCCCGGTCACTCATCGGCGGCAACCGCTTGCAGACGAAACCGCCCTTCGATCCCAGCGGCACGATCACCGCATTCTTGACCATCTGTGCCTTGACCAGACCAAGAACCTCGGTCCGGAAGTCTTCCATCCGGTCCGACCAGCGCAGGCCGCCACGAGCGACGCGGGCGCCACGCAGGTGCACGCCCTCGACCCGCTCGCTGTAGACGAAGATTTCGTACAACGGGGTTGGCGCCGGCAGGAACGGAATCTCCCGCGAGGAGAGCTTGAACGAAAGATAGGCCTTCGCGGCGCCGTCGCTCGCCACCTGGTAGGCATTGGTGCGCAGCGTCGCCGAGATTGCCGTCTGCAGGGCCGAGAGAATGCGGTCGTCGTCCGGATTGCCGACCTGCAGCAGCGCCATCGTCAGTTCGTCGCTCAGGACAGCGGCACGGGCATCGTCGGCCGTTACCGTGCCAGTCGCGCGAGCGACTGACGAATCTCCCCTCGCCCGCTCGCGGGAGAGGGGTCGGGGGTGAGGGGAACGGTCATGGCTTGCATCATCCGGAGTGTCGGAAAAAGCCATGACCGTTGGCGCGAACAGCGCGGCGAAGAGTTCGACCAGACGGCGGGTGATTTCGAAGTGGGTCGCCAGGCAGCGTTCGACGTAGGACTGGCTGAACGGCAGCCCGGCCTGCCGCAGGTAGCGGCTGTAGGCACGCAGGATGCCGATCTGCCGCCCATCGAGACCAGCCAGCAACACCAGGCGGTTGAAGCCGTCGTTCTCTGCCTGGTCGCGCAACAGGCGCTCGAGCAGGTCGACGAAGGCCTGTCGCGTCGCCTCGTCATCGAGTGCTCTTGCCTCGGGCAAGCGGACAGCGAAGTCGGCAATGTGCAGGTCGCTCTCCGGCAGCCTGAACGGTTGCTCGGAGAGCACGGTCAGGCCAAGATTCTCGAGGACCGGCAGGATCGCCGACAGCGGTCGTGGGCATCCGCGGCGGAACAGCTTCAGGTGCTGGTGAGCGCCGTCGTCGCCTTGCGCCGCGCTCAGCTTCACCTCGACGAGGCCGCTCCGTTCGGCGGCCTGCAGCCGGTCGAGATCCGACACCGCAGCGGCCGGTGTCACCCGTTCCTGGTACGACAGCGGCAATTCCGCTGCGTAACGGCGCAGGAGACGGTTGCCATGCTCCTCGCCAAAGTGGCCGACGAGATTTTGCTTCAACTCGTCGTTCCAGCCGCGGACGATGCGCGCAGCCTGGCGCTCGATCGCGGCGGCATCGTAAGCGTAGTGCGTGCCGACCGGCGTGCGGGCGATGAAGTGCAGGCGTGCCAGGCGCGACTCGCCGATCATGACGAAGTAGTCCACCCGTTCCGCTGCCAGCGCCTCGTAGAGCAGCGCCGAGATCCGCTTGCGGATCGTCGTGTCGAAGCGGTCACGCGGCATGTAGGCGATGACCGACACGTAGCGCCCCCAGCGGTCGTCACGCATGAAGACGCGCACCTGCTCGCGCTCGTGCAGTGCGACGATGCCGCGCGCAATGCGCACCAGGTCGGCGTGCGCGATCTCGATCAGTTCGTCGCGCGGATAGGTCTCGAGGACGTTGAGCAGCGTCTTGTCACGGTGGCTGCGAGCGACGAAGCCGATCTCCTGCCGCACTGCGGCCACCTTCTGTCGCAGCAGCGGAATGTCGGTTGCCGACACATGATAGACATGCGCCGTGTACAGCCCGACGAAGGCGCGCAAGCCGACGATGCGGCCATTGCCGTCGAAGCGCTTGACGCCAATGAAGTCGAGGTAGGCCGGACGATGGACCGACGAGCGGGCGTCGGCCTTGACCAGGATCAGCGGCGACGGGTCCCTGGCCAGTTCGGCGATCTCGCCCGGAATGGCGGCAAGGCAACGGCCAAAACGCGGGTGGTCGGTCTGCCGCAGGATGCCGAGCCCACTGTCGGCGACGCGCGTCAGGCTGTGCTCGCCAGCCGCGACGAAATACTCGGCACCGCCAAGAAAGACGAAGTTGTTGGCAGCGATCCAGGACAGGTAGTCCGCCGCCTCGACGTACGCGACGAGCTCGGCAGCGGCCGCGCGCATGTTCTGCTGGATGGCAGCGCCGTCCTCGACCGCCGACCGTACGTCGGCAAGGACGCCGGCGATCTCGCGCTGCAGATCGGCGACCTCGGTACTGTCGCCGATGCGGTCGATCTCGAGATGAATCCACGACTCGGTCTGGCTCCCCTGCCCGCCGTGCGGCGTGACCCGCTGCAACCTGCCATCGGGCTCGCGTTCGGCGCCGAGCAGCGGGTGCAGCAGACGGTGGATCGCCAGACCCCGGCGATAGACGAGCATGGTGATCGAATCGACGAGGAATGGCATGTCGTCGGTGACAACGTCGATCACCGTATGCGGCGAGTGCCAGCCGTGGCGATCGAAGTCCGGCGTATAAAGGGCCAGAACGGGCTGCCGCTGCAACCGCTGCTCGCCGAGGCGGTAATGCTGCGCCGCGGCCCCGACGAGCTCTTCCGGACTGGCATCGCTACCGCCGGCAAAATCGAAGTCGGCGTAGTAGCAATCGAGAAACTCGGCAACAGCAGCCGACAACCTGAGTTGCTCGGCGATTTCGTGCAGGTTGCGGCGCAGACTGCACGCTGTTTCAGGCATCGGTGCCATGACGCTCTCCTTGAACGCGGACGCTGGCAGCCCGGCGACCGGAAGCGGATGCCCGCCAGCAAGTCAGGGGCAGCGGAAGCACTGGCCACGCATCACTGCGGCCGGCATGAATCCGGCGGCAAGCCGGTTTCTTGGCAACGACGCCGCGGCCCGTCGGGCGCGAAGTCGGCCTCAGTGGTGCAGAATCTTGGCCAAGAACTGCTGCGCCCGCTCCGAGCGCGGATTGCCGAAGAACGCCTCCTTGCTGTCGTCCTCGACGATCCTGCCCTGATCCATGAAGATGACGCGGTGGGCAACCCGGCGGGCAAAGCCCATCTCGTGCGTCACGCACATCATGGTCATGCCCTCCTGCGCCAGTTCGGTCATCACATCAAGCACTTCGTTGATCATCTCGGGATCGAGCGCCGAGGTCGGCTCGTCGAAGAGCATGCAGATCGGGTCCATCGAGAGCGCACGGGCAATCGCCACGCGCTGCTGCTGTCCGCCCGAAAGCTGGCCGGGGTATTTCTCGGCCTGCACCCGCAAACCGACGCGGTCGAGCAGCTTGAAGCCCTTCTCGCGCGCCTGCTCGGGGTTGCGGCCGAGCACCTTGACCTGGGCGATGGCCAGGTTGTCGATGATGCGCATGTGCGGGAAGAGTTCGAAGTTCTGGAAAACCATGCCGACCGTAGAGCGCAGCTTCGACAGGTTGGTCTTCGGATCGCCGACTGAGACGCCATTGACGATGATCTCGCCGCTCTGAAAAGGCTCGAGACCATTGACGCACTTGATCAGCGTCGACTTGCCCGATCCGGATGGCCCGCAGACGACGATCACCTCGCCCTTTTGGACCTGCGTCGTGCAGTCGGCGAGCACCTGGAAGGAACCGTAATGCTTGCTGACCTTGTTCATCGAAATCATCTGCGTCTCCTCGCGACTGGGTCCCGACCGGCCTCAGGCCGTCTTCATCTTGTTCTGGTAATGGCGGACGACCCGCGATGCAGCGAAGCAGAGGACGAAATACACCGCACCGGCAAACAACAGCAGCTCGACCAGCCGGCCGTCGCGGTCACCGACCTTGTAGGCGGCGCCAAAGAAATCGGCCAACGCCGAAACATAGACCAGAGAAGTGTCCTGGAAGAGGATGATCCCCTGCGTCAACAACAGCGGCACCATGTTGCGGAAGGCCTGCGGCAGCACCACCAGCCGCATCGCCTGGCCGTAGGTCATGCCGAGCGCACTCGCCGCCGCCATCTGCCCCTTGGGTACCGACTGGATGCCGGCGCGAATGATCTCCGAGTAATAGGCGGCTTCGAACAGGGCGAAGCCGGCGATCGCCGAAGTCAGTCGCATGTCGGTGCCGCGCGGCAGGCCGAACAGGCTTTCGAGCAGGTGCGGCACGATCAGGAAGAACCACAGCAGCACCATCACCAGCGGCACGGCGCGGAAGAGATTGACGTAGCCGGCGGCGAACCACGACAGCGGCGTAATCGACGACAGCCGCATCAGTGCCAGCAGCGTACCCCAGACGATGCCGAAGACGACGGCGCTGAGCGTGATCTCGAGCGAGATCAGCATCCCGTCCCAGAGGAAGGGCAGCGCATTCGGAATCGACGACCAGTCGAACTCGTGCATCTCATTTCCCCCCGATGTAGCCGGGAACGCGGACGTGCGCCTCGACCCAGCGCATGCCGGACATGACGACGACGTTGAGCAGCAGGTAGGCAACGGTAACGGCGATGAACGACTCGTAGGGCTGCGCCGTGTAGTCGACCAGTTGCCGGCCCTGCGCAGCCAGCTCGAGCAGGCCGATCGTCGAGCAGACGGCCGAGTTCTTGAAGATGTTGAGGAACTCCGAGGTCAGCGGCGGCACGATCAGGCGTACCGCCATCGGCAGCATGACGTGGCGATAGGTCTGCGACAGCGTGAAACCGAGCGCCAGACCGGCATTCTTCTGCCCGGGGGGCAGCGAGTTGATCCCCGAACGCACCTGCTCGGCAACGCGCGCGCTGGTGAACAGCGCCAGACAGATCATCGACGAGAGGAACTGCTGGACGATCGGGTTCGTCTGCTTGAAGGCGTTGCCCAGATTCTCGGGCAACAGCTCGGGCATGACGAAGTACCAGAGAAAGAGCTGTACCAGCAGCGGAATGTTGCGAAAGAACTCGACGTAGGCGGTTGCCACCCCGGACAACCACCGGTTGGGAACCGTGCGCAGGACGCCGACAACGGCGCCAAGCAGCAGCGCGATCAGCCAGGCCGACAACGACAGGCCGATGGTCATCTGCAGCCCGTGGAACATCCAGTCGAGATAAGTCGAGTCGTCGCCGGTCGCCGTCGGCTGCAGGAAGACTCCCCAGTTCCAGTTGTAGGCCATCTTGCTTCTCCCGCGTCGCGGTCCCGGTGGCCGGACAGCCCC
>DDUX01000070.1:144493-157144 GCA_002345025.1 Candidatus Accumulibacter iunctus
CCCGCCGGCTGCCTAGTCGAACGCCTTGTCGTTCGGCGACTTGTAGATGTTCTGCACGGAGGTCGACAGCGGGAAGTTGAGGTTGAGACCCTTCGGCGGAATCGGCTGCAGGAACCACTTGGCGTAGATCTTCTCCGCCTCGCCGGAAGTCATCACCTTCGCCAGAGCATTGTCGACCACCTTCTTGAAAGCCGGGTCATCCTTGCGCAGCATGCAGCCATAAGCCTCGTACGACTGCGGCGTACCGACCACGACCCAGTCGCTCGCCCGTTTGGCCTTGGCCATTTCGCCGAAAAGCAGCGCGTCGTCCATCATGAAGGCCACCGCACGTCCGGTTTCGAGAGTCAGGAACGCCTCGCCATGATCCTTGGCGCTGATGATGTTCATCTTCATCTGCTTCTCTTCGTTCATCCTGCGCAGGAGACGCTCGGAGGTGGTACCGGCAGTCGTCACGACGTTCTTGCCGGCCAGGTCGGGGAAGTCGTTGATCCCGGAATTGGTCTTGGTCATCAGGCGGGTGCCGATGACGAAGATCGTGTTCGAGAAGCTGACCTGTTTCTGGCGCTCGGTGTTGTTGGTCGTCGAGCCACATTCGAGGTCTACCGAGCCGTTCTGGACCAGCGTGATGCGGTTCGCCGAGGTGACCGGCAGCAGGCGGATGTCGAGCTTGCCCAGCTTCAGCTCCGCCTTGATCGCATCGACCACCTTGAGCATCAGTTCGTGCGAGTAGCCGATGACCTGCTGCTTGTCGTCGTAATACGAGAACGGGATCGACGACTCGCGGTGGCCGAGCGAGATCGCCCCCGTATCCTTGATCTTCTTCAGTGTGCCGGTGAGCTCCTGTGCCAAAACCGGTGCCGACAGAAGAGTGGTGGCCATGCCGACGACGAGCGCGCGGCGCAGGGAATGCTTGAACATCGTGTCTCCTTCCTTCTTCATGCAATGATCCAGAGGGTCGTCGGGCGATCCCGAGCGCCGCGATTGTGGCATGAGTTGCGGCACGCGCCAAGTCATGTTTCGGTCATGAAAGCTGCGCTCCGCCGCCGTTTTCTGCGCGGGCTCCCCATCCGACCCGCTTCAGGCCTTACAATTCCCGCAAATTGCATGCGGCAGGAGCACGAGTCCACAGATGCAGCCGGCACCGATTCGTTACAGCATCGTCCCCAGCAAGCCCGCAGCGCACCTGCTCGAAGTGCGCTGCACGCTGCCCGAGCCCGCCGGCGAAGGCCAGCGCTTCGCGCTGCCGGCGTGGATCCCCGGCAGTTACCTCATCCGCGACTTTGCCCGACACATACTGGCGATCCGCGCCGAGAGCGGCGGCCAGCCGGTAGCGCTGCGAAAGCTCGACAAGCATACCTGGCAGGCGGCGCCGATCGCCGGCGGTCGCGACCTGTGCGTGATCTACGAGGTGTATGCCTGGGATCTCTCGGTACGCGGCGCCCACGTCGACCAGACGCATGCCTTCTTCAACGGCAGCAACGTCTTCCTGCGCGCGATCGGGCACGAACACCGGCCGTGCCTGGTCGACATCCGGCGACCAGGCGGCCACGCCTGCTCCGGCTGGCGGGTCGCCACGGCGCTGCCGCCGGCGACGGCGGAGCCCGGCGCCGCCAGACGACACGGCTATGGCCTCTACCGTGCCGCCAACTATGACGAACTGATCGATCATCCGGTCGAGATGGGCTGTTTTTCGCTTGCCTCGTTCAGCGCCTGCGGCGTCCCGCACGAGGTGGCGATCAGCGGCCGCCACGATTGCGACCTCGCCCGGTTGACTGCCGACCTGCAGCGCATCTGCGAATGGCAGATCCGTCTGTTCGGCGAGCCGGCACCGATGCCCTACTACCTGTTTCTCGTCACCGCCGTCGGCGACGCCTACGGCGGGCTCGAGCACCGCTCGTCGGCCGCCCTGCTCTGCGCCCGCGACACCCTGCCCTGGCCCGGAATGCGCGACCTGCCCGAGCGCTATCGGGGATTTCTCGGTCTCTGTAGCCACGAGTATTTCCACGCCTGGAACGTCAAGCGGATCAAACCGGCCGCCTTCGTCCCCTACAATCTGGACGCCGAGAACTACACGACGCTCCTCTGGGCCTTCGAGGGTTTCACCTCCTACTACGATGACCTGACGTTGCTGCGTTGCGGGCTGATCCGGCGAAACGACTGGCTCGACATCATCGGACGCACGATCGACAGGGTCTGCAGCGAGCCTGGGCGGTTGCGACAGACTCTCGCCGAATCGAGCTTCGACGCCTGGACCAAGTACTATCGACCGGACGAGAACACACCGAACGCCGTCGTCAGCTACTACGCCAAGGGAGCGCTGGTGGCGCTGGCGCTCGACCTGAAGCTGCGCGCCGAGACTGCCGGCAAGGTTTCGCTCGACGACGTGATGCGCGCCCTCTGGCAGCGTCACGGCCATCGCGGTGACGCTGCCGGCATTGACGACGACGACATCCGGCTACTGGCCGAAGAACTCTCGGGACTCGGGCTGCGCGACTTCTTTGCCGACGCGGTACATGGTACGAGCGACGTCGACCTGGCACGACTGCTGCGGCCGTTCGGCATCCGGCTGCAGCGCGCGCCGGCCGCGCGTACGCCTTCGCTCGGAGCGAAGCTCGGCAGCGAGGGCAACGAACTGCGCCTGGCGACGGTCTACGACGGCGGCGCGGCGCAGGCGGCCGGTCTGGCAGCCGGCGACCTGCTGCTGGCGATCAACGATCTGCGGGTGACGCCGGCCACCCTCGAGCGCCTGCTGGGCCGGCACCAGGCAGGCGATGTACTGCGCCTGCACGTCTTTCGCCGCGACGAACTGATGTCATTCTCGCTGCGGCTCGACGAAGCGCCCCGCGACCGCCACCAGTTGCGATCATTGCGGCAGCCCAATCGGCTGCGTGAGGAGTGGCTGCGATGAACGACCTGGCGGCACTGCGCAAGAGTTACGAAAAGGCCCAACTGAGCGAAGAGGCCTCACACGCCGACCCGCTGCGGCAGTTCGCGCAGTGGCTGGGCGAGGCGATCGCGGCACAGCTCCCCGAGCCGAACGCGATGACGCTGGCGACCGTCGACCAGTCGCTGCGTCCCTCGACGCGAGTCGTTCTGATCAAGGGTTACGGTGACGACGGCATTACCTGGTACACCAATTACGAAAGTCGCAAGGGCCGCGAGCTCGCTGCCAACCCGTGGGCCGCCCTGCAGTTCCACTGGGTCGAGCTCGAACGTGTGGTGCGCATCGAGGGTCGGGTGAGCAAGCTCAGCGCAACGGAAAGCGACACCTATTTCGCCAGCCGGCCGCTCGATTCCCGCATCGGCGCCTGGGCCAGCCCGCAGAGCGAGGTGATCGCCAGTCGCGCGGTCCTCGTCGCCAATGCCGCCCACTACGGCGCCCGCTTCCTGCTGCAGCCGCCGCGCCCGCCGCACTGGGGCGGCTACCGCCTGCAACCGGATCGCTGGGAGTTCTGGCAGGGCAGGAAGAGCCGGCTGCATGATCGCCTGCGCTACCGCCTGGACGGCGACGGGCAATGGCTGCGCGAGCGGCTGGCGCCGTGAGGCGGGAACAGGCGGCGCAGCGGACGGGGAGACGCCGAGAGCGGGGCTTCGTGCCGCATTCCGCGTACAGCGCGAACGGGGCCGCCTGTTCTTCAATCACCTCTGGACCCCTGCTGCCCTCATCAATCGCCAAGTGGTAGTTGATCAGTCCCAAATCCAGCTGGTTCCACTCCCAAACGGTCGTGTCCGTTGCCCCACGCAACCCCAACAGTTCGACGTGGCTGCTGTCCGGGTATGAATCAGCCAGTAGCGCTGGAAGCCTGGGACTCAGGTTTTCGTCAAGCAGCAGTTTCATGCGGCATGGCCATCACCAGACGGCGCTCCCGTTGCGCGGCGAAGGCGAGCACCGCGCGCAAGTGCTCCGGCTTGAGGCTGGGAAAATCGGCCAGAATTTCCGGCTCGCTCATCCCGCCCGCCATGTATTCGAGAACGTCGTAGACCGTGATGCGCGTCCCCTTGATGCAGGGCTTGCCGCCACGGATGTCGGAATCGATGACGATGAACTGATTCCACTCGATCATGCGTAGTCCTCCTCATCGGAAAACAGGTCGACCTGCCTGGGTTTGGACGCTTGCTCATGCGCCCACTGGTTGTCGTTGACAGCGTGAAAAAGCGCAGCCAACAAGTGCGACTTACCAAGTCCATGTTCACCGATCACCACCAGCGCGCGTCCTTGATTGGGGCCAATGGCCTCGATGCCTTTCAGCAGATCGTGCGTCGGGTAGGTAATTATCGGATGCCATCAGCTTGAACGTTCCGCTGGAGAAGGCGACAGGATAGTGCAAAACCCGGCGTCGTCGGATGCGATCCAGGCATCTCTTTTCATGAACCGCCGTCCTCGCTACCCCGACGCCCGCGTTCCCGCCAATCCGCCGCGCCGCCGGAGGACGCGTGAGCGCAGGGCAGCCGCTGGACCGGCTTCGTTGTGGACCGGGAAGGAGCAGAAATGAACCAGCGCATCATCGACGGCCAAGGCTGCAGCGGTGAGGTCGGTGCGGTCTGCCCGGAGGTCGCTGCCGAGTCCGAGCGATGGCCGTGACTCGAAGCACTCGCCGGCAAGCCGGTTGAAGAAGTCGGCAGGCGCCCACTGCGGCGCGCCCGGAGAGGCGGGTGCTGCGGCGAGCGCATCGAGCGCGTAGCCGCGGAGCAACTTGGCGGCGTACTTTCTCCAGGTCGCGGGCTGATCGAAGAAGTCGACACCGGTGGTCGAGCCATTGATCGCGAAGACCGCGCCGAGCGCGTCGCTGCTCGCCGGCAGGCATTGTTCATAATCGGCCAGGCGGCCCGATGCCTGTTCGTAAACATCGGACATCGCCATCGTTCCGCTCGTCGCGCGCAGCGCCTCGGCACGTTCCGCGATCCCTGCCCAGACCGCCCCCTGGTCCGACCGGTAGCCGACGCCTTCGGCGAGAGACGCGCTGACCGAGGCGACTTTCGACGCGCGTCCACGCGAGGACTGACTGTTGGCCGAGGTGTCGAAGGTTGCGCTCTTCTCGCTCCACCGACCCTGCTCGACGCACGAGACCGGAACGTGCAGGATCGACTTGGCCGCAACCAGAAGGCTGACGTTGAGCACCCGGTTCTGCCGGCAACCGATCAGTTCCTCGCCCTCGAGCAGAAGCGTCGGCATGCTTCCGTCGTTCGCGACGACGACGGTGTCAACCCGGCCGTCAACGCCTTGCTCGGTAACCCGCAGCAGGGAACTCGCGAGCGCTTCATCGAGCGTCAGGTAAGCGATCGGGGTCGCGGCCGGCCCGATCAGCGGATACACCTCGAGCCTGCCGCAGGTCGCAGGTTCGCCAATCCGAAGTTCGGCAAAGCGCTTGGCTATCCAGTTCATCTGTATTCTCCCGGTAAGGGGCGCGATCTGGCCCCGTCAAGCGAGAAGACAGCACGGACAGCCGGTTTACGACATTTTCTTGCCGGCCCTTCTCCCGCGCGCGTGGGAGGGAAATTCGCGAGTCGCTGGCGCGACTTTCAATTCAACGCGGCGCCTGGAAACGCGAGATCAGCAGCTCCCGGATGTCGGCGAGGTCGCCTTTGCGGAAGGGACTGAGCCGCACGATCAGCCGCGCGGCGAGATCCTCGTCGATACGGGCGAGCAGGGCTTCGTCGAGCGCCGGAAAGACTTCCTGCCACGGCGCGAGGACACCGTCGTCGCTGGCGATGCGCTGCAGCTGTGCGATCGGTTCGAGCGCACGGAAGTCGAGAAGCGCCCGCGCGCGCGCCTCCGCTGCCGCCAGTCGTTCGTTCCGGCGTCGTGCACGTTCGGCATCGAAGAACCGGGTCACCGCCGCCTTTTCCTCTTGCTCCCTCCTGATCGCCGCGTCGCGCTGCGCCTCGGCCTCCCGGCGTTGCGACGCGTCCTGCAATCGCTCACGTTGTCGGGCTTCCTCGGCGAGATCCCTGACTCCGACTTCCAGTTGCCAGGTCCGTCCCCGATGCCGGATGACCAAGCGGTGCAGACGTCGGATCGGCAGCGCTGCAACCCCGTCATCGCTCGTCATCGCCTCTGTTGGCTCATCGCGATACCCGTAACCCGTCGCTGCACGCCAGGCAGACAGCTGCGCCCCCTTGACGTGCTCCCCGGAGGCCCGCTCGGTCAGCCGTACGCAGAGCATGTCGCCCCGCCCGGTGATCTGCACCCGCAGGCCGTCGACGAAGAAGCTGACCTCTCTTCGCGGCCTGTCCTCGTCCACCTCCGAAGGCGCAGTAGGGCGATCGTCGTCGAACGACTCCGGTGAGAACGCAGCGGCGACCGGCATGCCAAGGTCGAATGCGGCGTCCTCGTCGACCTCGGGAGTCGTTTCTTCGGCAACACGCCCCGAAACGAATGGCCCGGCTTGCGCCCTACCCGAAAACGCCAGCGCGATACCCGTCGGGAGAACGAAGACAGACAGACGGCCAACCTGCTGGCGAGCGGATGGCTGCAGCGCCTGGACCGCTCGCTCGAACGAGGTCGCCGAAGGCCCGAAACGCCGGGCATGCGCGAGATAACGTTCGAGGCAAAGGTCGCAGCGAAGCAGGTGGTGGAGGACCGCGAAGAACCACTCGCCGTCGACCACTTCCCATTCGTGCGCCGCGCGGTAGAAGTGCTGCATCCGGGACGCCCCGAGGTGTGGTCCCGCCGGTTCCACCACCGGACGTCCGGCCAGCCGGGCCAGGATCACACTGTCGGCCAACCGTCCGCGACAATACCCGCACTGGGCGATGTGCTGCCCGATCGGCGCGCGCATGATCGCCGGCGCGAGGCCAAGATCGCGGTCGCGGAACTGGATGATTTCGTCGTCGCTGATGTGATGGATCAAGCCCATCGTCGGATTGGCCCTATCGCGTCCGCCCTAACGGTCATGACTGTCGAGATACCCCGGANNCCGCTCCGCACGGGACAGGCTTGTCCCGACGTGACCGACGGTCATCTCCGCCTGGATGGCGATTTCACGATACGAGTACTCTTCGAAGTGGCGCATGCGAAACACCTCCCGAGAACGCTGTGCCAGCCGCCCGACGCACTCGTCGAGCGCCGCTCTGAGCTGCTCGAGAATCGCTCGTCGCTCCGGCCCTGGTGCCGGATCGGGCGGATCGGCCTGCAGCCCTTCCTCGTCGCAGTCATCGCCCGGCAGCTCGACTTGCTGGCGCCGCTGCACGAAGTTCCGCGCCACGTTGCGCACGGTCTGGGCGAAGTACGCGTGAAACGGGCCTTCGCGCCGCCATAGCCTGGTCCGCCGGAAATCGTCCTCGACGAGCCGCTCGAGCGACGTCTGGAAGCAATCGTCCGCCTCGTGCCGCGAGAAGCCGAACTCGCGCAGCAGGATCGCGTAGGCGAGCCGCGAGTAACGCCGCACGAACTCGCGCGGAGCGTTCGGTTCTCCGGCCAGCAACGCTTCGATCAGCTCGGATTCCTCTTCGTACACGCCAGACCCGCCTCCCTCAGCCCGCGCATACTGTACGCCCTCCGGCGACCGCCGTCGACCGGTGACTGGCTGCGGCTCGAATGAAGACACCGTCTCAATGCCGCTCCCGCTGCAGCCTCTCCCACGCCCGCTGAGCGGCTTCTTCGTCGCTGATTCGCGGCGCACGTCGATACTCGTACTCCTGCAGCCGCTCGGCCCGTTGGCGGTCGCCGCCGCAGGCCACCACCAGTCTGTCTCGTGACGAAAGGCGATGGCTGACCGGTTCCGGGGCTGATCTCGATCGCATCGCGGGTTGCGGCACCACGCTGGGCGGCTGTCGGCGCCAAATCCGCCTGACGCGATCGAGAAGGATCAGCAGGAAGAACACGGCAATCATGATCCCTGCCCACTGCCAGACCGGAATGTCGAGCAGCCGGGATCGAATGCCCGCCAGCACCTGTGGCGAGACATTGGTGCCACGGTTGCCGGCGGCAGCGACCGCCTCCTGTGCCGGGCGAACTCCTGCCACGACTTCCGCGGTTGCCTGGACCGCCGGTACCCGGGCTTCGGACGAGTAGTCGGCTGACGCCAGCATGCCAGACCGGGGAGCGAACACCTTGGGCGGATCGCCGACGTAAAAGACGAAAGGCAGCGAAACCATGGTCAGGCCATCACCGGTTCGGACGACCGTTTGCACGGCGAAATGCAGGTGCGGCCCTGACGAATAGCCCGTCGAGCCAGCCAGACCGATCTGGGTTCCCGTCGCAACCCGCTGACCCGGGTAGACCTGGACACCGCCAGGGGCCAGGTGCGCGTACACGGCAATGGTCCCATCGACGTGCTGTATCCGCACCATGTTGGCCTTGGCCATCATGTCCGGGGTCTGGGCAGCATGGACCTGGCTCGCCTCGGTGTCGATGACGAGGCCCCCTCTTGCCGCGAGCACCGGAGTGCCCTCGGGCATGGTGATATCGACCGCGTGCTCGCTCTCCGGCGTGATGTGGGTGCTCACCGGGCCTCCTGGAGCCTGCCCGATGCGAAACGCCATGCCGTCACGGTACGGCAAGCGATACATGGCGTCGGAGCTCTGCCGGGCGTTGAAATCCCCCAGCATCCATGAACTCCGAGTACCAAAGGAATAGCCGGTACCCGTCATCGCTGGCCGCAGGTGTGCCAGGTGGAGTATCCCGCCACGGGGAGGAACGACGGCAAAGACCGGGAACGGACGGTCGGCCTTGATGTTCCGCGATTCAGCGAGCGAGACCATCACGGAAATCGGCGCCGGCCCGTTGTTGCGCGCCACGATGCGGTGGCCGTCGTCGCCTTGCTTCTCCGATTCGATCGAGAACGGGTAGCTCCGGCTCTGATCGGCCAGCGAGTTCATGCTGCAAGCAAGGGCCACAAGGGTGAACAGGATCAGTGTCGACACGGCATCGGCTGGTGTCCTTGAGGGCCAACATGTTAGCGCACTTGCCAGGACGGGTCTCCCCGGCTCCCCTGCTCCAGGCTTCTGTCAGTCGTCCAGCATCAGCGGGGGCTGGCAACGGCTGCTGATGCAATGGTCATGGGTATTCCCAACAAGACCGGTGATCCATTGCGTGGCCGTGTCTCGTGCTCGAAGTCATCCGCGCAGTACGGGCGCAGCGGTCTGCCGGTATCCGGGCTGCCGGCACCACCTAGTCGTCGCGCGGCACGACCTTCTCCCACGGCCCCGGGCACTGCATCACCGCCGGGTAGTAGCCGCCGTTGGCACGGCAGTAGTACCAGTATCCGGGCTCCAGTGCCTGGCCGGCGTCCTGCTCCTGGGGAGCCGCGTCGGCACCCCTTTCGACATAGACGACTGGCGGCGGCACCGTCACCACAGGCGGATACAGGACTGGCGGCGGATAGTAGACTGGCGGGCCCCAGGGCCAGCCCCAGCCCGGTGTAGCACCGAAGTAGAAACCGACGTTCGGCCCATAGGGCCGCCAGCCCGGACCGTAGTAGCCTCTGGGCGGACCATAATAGCCGCCGCGCGGACCATAGTAGCCGCCACGGGGAGGATACTGGGCCCCCCGGCCGCCGGCGAGGACGACACCGCCAGAGACCGCAGCGGCACCGTAGCCGCGCCCGTCCGCCAGAGTGATGGCGGGTGGCCAGGCCAGCACCATGAGCAACGCGCCGATCGTCTTCTTCATCATCAACTCTCCGCTGCCGCATTTCGCCGGCACCATGGCTGCAGGCTTCGCGCGCTGACCGGGAACCAGCCCCGGGATGCGGGGGGTCGACAGCCACACAACAACTCGCAGGATCCGGCGTGATCCCGAGTCAACGCAGCAACGGCGCTTTCCGCCGACAGCCGGATCAGCGAGCGCCCGTTCGCCGTTCTCACGTGTCGCGCCGCTCGGCGCTGCAGCCGTCGGCCGCGAGCAGCGGAACGATCTCCTCGACAATCGCCCGCAAACCGGTGCACCGCCACCTGATCTCGAGATCGAAGAGACGAAAGCCATAAAGCCGTTGCGCGTCATCAGCATACGCCGGCCGCGGATCCTGCGCCAGCACCTCGACCAGGAGTTGCTCCAGGTCTGCCCAGCGCGACGACTGCTGCTGCAACTGGAGCACGGCAGAGCGACTGAAGTCGACCGCCAGTCTGTGCGGCGACCCGGCGACGAAGCCGCTGCGCGCCTGCGGCACGCTGTCGACAAAAGGGAGGTAAGGCTTGATGTCGACGACCGGCGTACCATCGAGGAGATCGACCCCGGCGAAGTCGAGGACAACGCCGGCGCGCGTGTCGATGGCCCTCAGTTCGACGAGCGACAGTCCGAGCGGGTTGGGACGAAAGGGGCTGCGGCTGGCGAACACGCCAACCCGCTGGTTGCCTCCGAGACGCGGCGGGCGGACGGTCGGATTCCACTCGCCGGCGCTGCGATGAAAGACGAAGCTCAGCCAGACGTGTGAAAAACCCTCGAGGCCGCGCACCGCCTCGGCGCGGTCGTAAGGTCGCAGCAGGCGCAGCCGCCCGACGGCATGTGGCGCCAGTCGCGGCTGGCGCGGAATGCCGAAGCGGTCCTGAAACGGCGTCTCGAGATAACCGATCGGTGACAGCATGAACCCGGACACCGTCAGGGCGCCCCACCGTGAGCGCAGTCGCTGCGACGGCGCCTGCAGCCGGCGAGACGGCTAGGCGTCGAGCAGCGACAGCGCATGCTTCGCCATCGCCTGGACGACCGTCTCCGCCTCGCCAACGGCATCGGCGAGGTCGAAGATCGTTCCCGGGTGCTGCTGCCGCAGTTCGGCGAGCAGCAGCGGCAGATCGCGTTTCAGATGTCCGCCGCGAGCGATGAACATCGGCACGACCAGCACGCGCTGCACGCCGTCGGCAACCAGCGCCTCGGCGCAGTTGCGCAGGTCCGGCGGGATGAACTCGAGGAAAGCGAGTTCGACACGCAGGGTCGGCGCCTGCTGGCGAAGCAGCGCGCAAACGCGCTGCATCGGTCGCGCCCACTCGGGGTCTCGAGCACCATGGGCAAACAGGATGAGGGCGGTGGCGGTCATGACGAAAGTCTAGCGCATCCGGCTACGGCTGGTAGCGATCAGTCGAATCCAGCAACGACAGAAATCTCCCGCGCGCACGCCACCAGGTGGTCGGCGCCCCAGGCCTCGATCGGTTCGCCATCGCCAAGATAACCGTAGCGCACGGCCACGGTCGCCATTCCTGCCGCACGGCCAGCCTGGATGTCGCGTACATCGTCGCCGACGTAGAGGCAGCGGGCCGCATCCGCGGCGAGCAGGCTACAGGCCAGTTGCATCGGCTGCGGCGCCGGCTTGGCGCGCCGCGCAGAGTCGCCGCTGACGACGCAGGCAGCGCGCTTGGCATAACCAAGCCGGTCCAGCAAGGGTAGCGTGAAGCGCTGCGCCTTGTTGGTGATGATGCCCCAAGCCGTGCCCCGCTGCTCGCAGGCGTCGAGGACTTCGTCGATGCCGGCAAAGATCGTCGTATGCACACAGATGTTCACGCTGTAGTAGTACAGAAAGCGCTCATGAAACTCGCCGTACAGCGGATCGCCCGGTCGCATGTCGAGCCCGGCGGCGAGCATGCCGCGAACGCCATGCGAGGTATGCGGGCGCAAGCGGGCGGGCGAAACCGGTGCCAGATCGAGATCCACACGCAGACGGTTGAGTGCTGCCGCCAGATCGGGGGCGGTATCGGCGAAAGTACCGTCGAGGTCGAAGAGGACGGCGTCAAACACCTTTCACCAGATGCACCAGATAGTTGACGTCACTGTCGTTGCCCAGCGTGTAGCGTCCGCTGAATGGGTTGTAGCTCATGCCGCGCAACTCGCGCGACTCCAGCCCGAATTGCCGCCCCCAGCGCAGGAGTTCGGACGGGCGGATGAAGCGGGAATAGTCGTGCGTGCCACGTGGCAGCAGCCGCAACACGTATTCGGCACCGATGACCGCCAGCAGGTAGGCCTTCGGGTTGCGGTTGATGGTCGAGAAGAAGACGCTGCCGCCCGGCCTGACCAGAGCGGCACAGGCGGCAACGGTGCTCGCCGGATCGGGAACGTGCTCGAGCATCTCGAGGCAGGTGACGACGTCGTAGCACCCGGCTTCGCTGGCCGCCAGTTCTTCCGCCGCCACCTCCCGGTAGTCCACGCTGCGGCCGCTTTCGAGCAGATGCAGGCGGGCGACTGCCAGTGCCTTGGTCGAAAGGTCGATTCCCGTCACCACGGCGCCGCGCTCACACATGCCCTCGGAAAGCAGGCCACCGCCGCAGCCGACATCGAGAACCTTCCTGCCAGCGAGCGTGCAGCGGCTGTCGATCCAGGCGAGGCGCAGGGGGTTGATCTCGTGCAGTGGCTTGAAGTCACTCGCCGGATCCCACCAGCGGTGCGCCAGCTGGCTGAATTTGTCGAGTTCACTCGGGTCGGCGTTGATCGTCATCGTTGCGCCTTTACTGGACCGGCAACGGGCAGTGCCTGCTACCGGGCAAGTTGCTCATTTTGCCAAGCGAAAAGAAAAAGCCCTGCCGGAGCAGGGCTTTCCGTACTGCACACCGATCACTTGGTGCCGATGAGTTCGATATCGACACGACGGTCAGGCTGCAGACACTCGATGACCTTCTTGCTCTTCGGACTCGGGCACTGACCCGGCTTGGTAACCGGGTTCTTCTCCCCCTTGCCTTCGGTGTAGACACGGTTGGCATGGACGCCCTTGCTCACCACAACGGTTTTCA
>DDUX01000089.1:0-13828 GCA_002345025.1 Candidatus Accumulibacter iunctus
CGGTCGGCCTCGTCGAGCACCAGCGCCTGGACGCTGCCAAAGTTGAGGCACTTCTGCTCGAAGAGGTCGAGCAGGCGGCCGGGCGTCGCCACCAGAACCTCAACGCCACAGCGGATCTCGGCAATCTGCGGCTTGATGTCGACGCCGCCATAGACGCAGGCGCTTCTGATCGGAACGTGCCGGCTGTACGTTCTGACCGATTCGTGTACCTGGATCGCCAGTTCGCGGGTCGGCGCCAGCATCAGCACCCGCACCGGGTGCCGAGCCGGCGACGGGCTCGCGTTGGCAAAGCCGAGGATGCGCTGCAGCAGGGGCAGCGTGAATGCCGCCGTCTTGCCGGTACCCGTCTGGGCGCCGCCCATCAGGTCGCTGCCGGCGAGGACGAGCGGAATGGCCTGTGCCTGAATCGGCGTCGGTTCGGCGTAGCCCTGGTCGGCAACGGCGCGCAGCAGGTCGGGCAGCAGACCAAGTTCATCAAAACGCATAAGCGGAGCCTCGAAATCGAGCCATAATCAGTCTCATATAAGACTGATTATACATCGCTTGCTCCCTGCGCCGGGCTTCGCCGCTTGCCGGCGGCGGCTCAGCCGCCGCTCAGCCGCCGCAGGGCGCGTTCGGCGGCGACGTCGAAGAGGCCGACGCGTGAAGCGATCTGTGCTTCGCCGGTGGCAATCTGCCTGCCGAGGAACGAGCGATGCGTCGCCACTGCGTAGCTCCAGTCCGGATTGGACAGCAGTACGGTTGCCCCCGCCGGATCCTGCCAGCAGCATAGACCACAGAGCGGTGTGGCATCCGGCAGGCGGAAACGCAGCCATTCGCCGACCCGCCAGTCGGCAGCGGCGGCTGCCTGCACCGTACGGTCGCTGGCCGCACCGCCAAGGTAGTGGACCTGCCGTCCCTCGCTCTCGAGCACCTGCGGCGCGTTGCCGGTATCGCCGATGAGGCGGTCGTCCGACCGGGCCGCTGGCAGTTCCCGCGGCGCCGCTGCCGCTGCCGGTGCGGCAGCCGGCTGATTGCGCAGGGCGGCCGTCTGCAGCTCGAACAGCCGGTCGAGGAAGGGCCGGCGCTCCGCCGCCGTGATGCCGATTTCGTCGAGGCCGTCGGCGATCCGCTTGAGCAGCGACGAGGCCATTCCGGCCAGCCGCTTGCGCTCGTCGGGGCCCTGCTTCGGCAGCACGCTCCAGATCAGATCGTCGGCGGTCCGGCCATGCTGCTGCCAGCGTTCGCCCTGCGGGCCGTCGCCCGCGCCGGCAGCGATCATCACGCGCACCCAGAACCTTTCGAGAAAGGAGGCGACCTCGGCCGAGCGGGTCCGCGCCAGGCTCGTCCGCAGCCAGGTGGTGGCCAGTTGCGTGGCGTAACGCCGGCCTTCGTGCGTGCGGACGATTTGAATGTACGGCTCGGCAGCCAGCCGGATCGTCCGTTCGCGCTCGCCGATCAGCGCTGCGAGATCGGCGAGCGGGACGCCGAGATCGACAGGCTGCTGTGCGAGCGCGGCCCGCGCCGTCGCCGCCAGCCGGCACAGCCGCTCGCACAGCGGGTGCCCGGAAGGCGCGCTGCGCGGCAGTCCGAGCGCCGCATGGCCGAGCCCGTTGAGCAGCAGGCGAGCGGGGTGCGCGTCGCTGGCGAGCAACTCGGGATCGACGAGCGCCACTTTGAGCACCGGAATCTGCAGGCTGCCGAGCGCCGCCCGGATGGCATCGGGCAGCTCATTCGACTCGAACATCGCCTCGAAGATCAGCGCCAGGGTGTCGATGGTGATCGCTTCCGGTCGCCCCGCCGGCAGGTCGAGGTCCCGCGATCGCAGCCCGGCCGCTCCGGCGGCGACTTTCGCCGTGCTCTCGACTGACGGTGTGCGTGCCTCGAGGGCGCTCAGGCGGGCAAGCAGATGGTTGAGCATCACCATCGCTGCTGCGTCGAGCGTCGGATTGCTGGCTGGCGAGCTGCCATCGACCGAAAAGCGGGAGGGCGCCATGATCGGTTCGCCGGCAGCCTGCTGGCGAACGAAGTCCTGCAGGGTCGAACTCGAGATCTGGCCGCTGCTGGCCGTCTGCCGCAGCGACGGCACAACGGCCATGCCGGCGTCGGCCCGTTGCTGCACCCGCGCTGCCGATGCGGCTTCGACGCCCTGGCTGGCGAGGAAGTCGTCGATTTCGCGGTAGATCAGGGGAAGCTGTTGCCGCAGCCGCTCTTCGATCCGGTCGAGCAGGGCCAGCGCCTCTTCGAGGCTGCGGGCAGCCTCGCGACAGAGCGCCCAGAGCCCGAGGCAGATCACTTCCGGACCCAGCGGCTCGTCGCCTTCGTTGCTCGCCGACCAGCCGAACAGCGTCAGGTAACGCGCCTGGCAGCGGGACAGCGCGCGCCCGCCGGCCTCGCGCAGGCGGCTGCCGACGCTGCGCATGCGGATGTCGAGTTCGAGGTCGTCGTGGCCCATCAGGGTGAGGCGCGAGGCCGTCAGCTCGCTCGCCTGTCCGAAGTCGTCGTCCGAGTGGGTCGACAGCAGCTCGTCGTGTGCTTCGCCGACCTCACGCTCGAAAGCCGCGACCGCCGCCGGCGAATGCGCCGCGCAGAGTCTGACGACATCACCCAGCCGGCGCTGAAAGATCTCCCGGCTCGAGCGGGCCAGTGCGAGCGGCCGTTCTCCGAGGCGATTGGTTGGCGGTTGGTCTAGAGGCATTCGTCAAGGCTTCGGGTTGGTCCCGAACGTCGCGGGGGGGCTCGGTTGGTGTATCGTAATGCGGCTCGTCTGCCGGCTGCAGCCCGGGACGCCGCGGTCGCAGGATCGTCGCCCGGATTATAGACGACGATATCCGTCGTCACGTACGCGCTTGCCGTGAAAGCCGGGTCCGCGATTCACGAATCTCCCTCTCCCGTGAGCGGGAGAGGGGTCGGGGATGAGGGGAAACGGTCATGACCGTTTCGCCGATGCCGTCGAGCTTTTCGCCTCGCGCCTGTGCGCGCCGAGGATCCTTGGTGGCCGTCGCCGTGCGACAGGTGGGAGAAGACATGAAACGGAAATTCCTTGGCAACAGCGACCTGCAGGTGTCGGAGCTCTGCCTTGGCACGATGACCTTCGGGCAACAGAACAGCGAAGCGGAAGGGCATGCGCAGCTCGACCGGGCGCTGGCCGCCGGAGTCAATTTCATCGACACCGCCGAGATGTACCCGGTGCCACCGCGGGCGGCCAGCTGCGGCCGCACCGAGGAGATCATCGGCAGCTGGCTGCGGCGGCAGGCGCGCGACCGCCTGATCATCGCCAGCAAGGCTGCCGGACCGTCGCGTGGCCTGCACTGGATACGCGGCGGCGAGCTGGGTTTCGATTACGGCAGTCTGCGCAGCGCCGTTGAAGGCTCGCTGCGACGGCTGCACAGCGACTACATCGACCTCTACCAGTTGCACTGGCCGGCACGCAACCAGCCGATGTTCGGCCAGTGGCAGTTCGATCCGGCGAGGGAGTGTGCGGCGACGCCGATTCTGGAAACGATCCAGGCGCTGGCGGAGCTGATTCGTGCCGGCAAGATCCGGCATTACGGCCTGTCGAACGAGCATCCATGGGGGGTCATGGAATTCGTCCGCCTGGCGCGCGAGAACGGTCTGCCGCGCCCGGTTTCGCTGCAGAATGCCTACAGTCTGCTCAACCGCGTGTACGAGAGCGGACTCGCCGAGGTCTGCTACCGCGAGGAGATCAGCCTGCTGCCATACTCGCCGCTCGCCTTCGGTACCCTGACCGGCAAGTACCTGAGCGACCCGAAGGCCGCCGGCCGGATCAACGAATTCGCCGGCTTCGGCCAGCGCTACGCCAAGGCCGGCGTCAAACCGGCGGTCGGCGCCTACGCGGAGCTGGCAACCAGGCACGGCCTGACGCCGACGCAACTGGCCCTGGCCTTCGTTTACTCACGCGGCTTCGTCGGCAGCACGATCATCGGTGCCACCAGCATCGCGCAACTCGACGAGAACCTCGCTGCGCTCGCAGTGCAACTCTCGCCAGCGATCCTGTCCGGGATCGACGAGATTCACCTGCGCCACTGCAACCCGGCTCCGTGAGCGGTGATCCGCGGGAAGCCCCGCGAGGTGGCGGAGTCTGCCGGAGCGGGGGGCGGGCGCGTCGATCGCCAGGGCCGTTGGCGGGTATGCTGATCGCCTGTCAGGCGACGCGCCGTGGCTTCTATTCCTTGCTCGCTGCCTTCGGGCCCGACCGGCCGTCGCCTTCCACGGGTTCGGCGGCGGCCTTCTTCTTCCTGCTGCCGGGTGGTTGCGGTGGGGGCAGCTGCGGCTCGACGGTCTCGAGCTTGTTCTCGCGCATGTAGATGTCCATGTCGCGCCACCCCTCGTAGATCGAGGACTTCGGCAACCACGAGTAGATCGAATAGCAGTCCTCGATCGCCCGCCCGGACTGTCGACAGGCGCCGCCGACCGCCTTGCCCTCGGCGTCGAGACGCGCGAGCTTCGCTCCGGCGGGTTCGATGCCGACAGCCTGCTGCGCCGAGTCGCAGGCGCTCAGGCCAGGCAGCAGCCAGCAGGCGATCAGGAGGGTGCGAATTTGCCGGCGTGCACGATCGAACACGGTGCTTCCCGAGAAGCTGAAGATCATTTTCGCATTGTAACCAGAAACGACCGATCGCCGCCCCGCATTCGCTGCCGGCGGCGGGGTACGTTGCGGCGGCGGGCGGCCTCGTTTGCCAGCGTAGCGCCACCTGCAGCTATAATCACACTCTTTTTTCGCTACCAAAGGACCGCCATGCTCTTGCGCAAATTCCTCCCGACGACGCTCGCGCTTGCCCTCGCCGTTTCCATGTCCAGCCTGGCGGCTGCGCCGGCCGAGATCCTCTTGTCGCATCAGCTCGACGAGGAGCGCGCCGAGCGTGTCGAGAAGGTGGTCGAACGTTTCAACGGCAGCCAGAAGGAGTACGAGGTCAAGCTGGTGCGCCGCGTACAGGGCGAGCCGGCGAAAGATCTCAACCTCGTCACGCGCGAGGAGCAGGGACATTTTGTCGCTGCCAAGGCTACCTTCAAACCGATCCAGCAGATCATGACAGAGGCCGGCGTGCCCTTCGACGGCAGCAAGATCGCGCCCGAACTGCGCGTCGGGCTGGCCGATGCAAAGGGCAACCTGGTCGCACTGCCGATCGGTCTGTCCACGCCGATCCTGTTCATCAACAAGAGCGCATTCCGCAAGGCCGGTCTCGACCCGGAGAAGCCGCCGCGGACCTGGGCCGAAACGCAGCAGGCGGCGGACAAGCTCTTTGACTCCGGCAGCACGTGCCCGTACACCACTTCCTGGCCGGCGTGGGTGCATATCGACAACCTCAGCGCCTGGAATGGCGTCGAGGTGGCCGATGCCAAGGGCAGGCTGGTCTTCAACGGCTTGCCGCAGGTCAAGCACACGGCGCTGCTGACGACCTGGGCGAAGGCGCGCTTCTTCATCTACTTCGGCCGCCGCGACGAGGCGGACAGGCGCTTCGCCGAAGGCGAGTGCGGCATGCTGACGAGTTCGTCGTCGCTCTTCGGCGCGCTGCATGAAAGCCGCAGGGCCGACACCGGCGTCTCGCCGCTGCCCTATCACGACGACGTGCAGGGAGCACCGCAGCAGACGCTGGCCGGTGGCTCCTCGCTGTGGGCGGCAGCCGGCAGAAAGCCGGCCGAGTACAAGGGAATCGCGCAGTTCGTCCGCTTCCTGATGGAGCCTGATCTGCAGGTCCAGCTCACCGCCGCCTCGGGTTTCCTGCCGATGACCGCCGCCGCGCGTGCCGCCGCCGGCAGCAAGCTGCTGCAGGCCGATGTCGCCGGACTCAACATCGCCTATCGCCAGTTGCAGGGCCCGGCGGCGCTGCGCACGATCCGTGTCTCGGAGATCGAGAAGGTGCGCATCATCGTCGAAGAGGAACTCGAGGCTGCCTGGTCCGGCAAGACGCCGGCCAAGGAGGCGCTCGACATCGCCGTGCAGCGTGGCAACCTGGTCATGCACGCCGCGCCGGCGGCGGCGAAAGCGCCAGCCAGCAAGAAGAAGTGAGTGCGGCGCGGCTCGGCTGGCGCCTGCCGCGCGTTTTCGCACACCGCTGCGGCGGTGCGCTGGCACCGGAGAACAGCCTCGCCGGCCTGCGCATCGCCGCCCGCCTGGGCCTCGCGGCGGTCGAGTTCGACGTCATGCTGTCAGCCGACGGTTCGCCGTGGCTGCTGCATGACGAAACGCTGGAACGGACGACCGACGGCAGCGGCCGCGTCTGCGCCGCAAGCGATGCGCGGCTGCGCGGCCTCGACGCCGGCGTCCGTCGGCACCCCGCTTTCGCCGGCGAGGGCGTGCCGACCCTGGCGGCGGCAGCGGCCGCCTGCCGTCAGCTCGGCCTGCACGCCAACGTCGAGATCAAGCCGGCTGTCGGCTGTGAAGAGCTGACCGGCACGGTCGTCGCGCGGCAGGTGCAGGCGTTGTGGGTCGGGCGTGCGCAGCCGCTGGTCTCGTCGTTTTCCGAAGTGGCGCTGGCCGCAGCGCGGGTAGCGGCGCCGGGCCTGCCTCTTGCCTGCCTCTACGAACGCGTCCCCGCCGACTGGCGGGCGCGCATGAACCAGTTCGGCGCGCTGACGCTGCACTGCGATGCCGCTCTGGTCGACGATGGCATGCTCGCCGAAGCGCGCGCCTGCGGCGTCCCCGTCCTCTGCTACACGGTCAATGATCCACTGCTGGCGTCGGCGCTGTTCGCGCGTGGCGTCGCCGCCGTGTTCACCGACCGCATCGACCTCATCCCCGACGGCGACGCGGCTGCCGGTCGTGTGACGGATCACTCCAGCGGCGGCAACACCCGGTAGTCCCAGCCGCCGCCCATCGCCCGTGCGAGGTCGATGAGCGCCGAGCGGACATCGCGCGCGGCGAGAATCTGCAGCGTCTGCGCCTGCAGCAACTGCCGTTGCGCGTCGAGCACCTCGATGTAACCCGAGTAGCCCGAGCGGTAGCGCAGTTCGGCGAGTTCGAGCGAGGTCTGCAGTTTCCGCGCGCGCTCGCCCTGTGCGGCGAGTGCGTCGCGCGTCGTGCGGTTGGCGATCAGCGCATCGCGCGTCTCGCGGAAGGCCGTCTGCACCGTCTGCACATAGGCGACCACGAGCGCCTCGCGGCGCGCGCCTTCCGCCTGCACGCTGGCGTCGATCGCCTGCAGTCCGAGCAGCGGCTGCAGCAACGAAGCGCCGATTCCCCAAGCGAGCGCCGGGCCGGAGAAGAGGTTCGCGAGGGCGGCCGATTCCGAGCCGTACGACGCGGTAAGCGCCAGCGACGGGAAGTACTGCGCGCGCGCCGCATCGACGCGCAGGCTCGCGGCCGCCAGCCGGGCTGCCGCCTCGCGGATGTCCGGCCGCCGTTCGAGCAGATCGGCTGGCAGGCCGGCGGCGACTTCGGGCACGCCGAGCAGACGCGCCTGCCCGAGATCACGGGCGATCTGCGCCTCGAAGACGGCGCGCGGCGAGCGGCCGACGATCGCTGCCAGCGCCGATTCATGACTTCCGACAGCGCGTTCGGCCGCCGCGAGGTTTGCGGCGACGGCGGCGCGCTCGGCCTGCGCCCGCTGCAGATCGTAATCGCCGATGATGCCGGCCTCGTAGAGGTCGGTCTGCAGTGCCACCGTCTCGTCGCGCGATGCCAGCGTCGCGCGCAGCAGCGTCAGCTCGGCGTCGGCGGCGAGCAGCCCGAAGTAGGCACGCGCCGTCTCGGCGGCGACTGCCGTGCGCACCGTCTCGCGGGCATAGGCGGTGGCCAGCAGCTCGTTGCGTGCCGCTTGCGCGCCATCGCGGTAGCGTCCCCAGAGGTCGATCTCGTAGGCCGCGCGCAGGCCGGCGACATAGTCGGTGTTGATCGGATTGAAGCCGCCCGGCAGCGGTTGCGAGCCGACCAGCGTCTGCCGGCTGCGCGTGACATCGACGCCGAGGTTGACGCTCGGGTAGAGGTACGAGCGCGCCAGCAGGAGGTTGGCGCGCGCCAGGTCGACGCGGGCGATCGCTGCCTGCAGATCGAGATTGTTCGCCAGCGCCTCGTCGACCAGCGCATCCAGCGCCGCGTCGGCGAAGCTCGTCCACCAGCGGTCGAGATCGGCGGCGGCAGCGTCGGTCGCCGGCAGTTCGAGCGGCGGCGGGGCGGTACTCGTCGTCTGACAGGCGCCGAGCAGCAGGCAGATCGTTGCCAGCAACGCCGCCGAAGTGCGCAGAGGCCTCCGCGACGGGCGCTCAGCCATCGCCGTTGCGGCGCTCGGCCGCCGTATTGTCCGGCGGTGGCTGCAGGTGCCGTAATTCGGCCAGCAGTTCGTCGTGCGAGCGTGTCTCGCGCAGGCGCCGGTCGTAGAGAATCCTGAAGAACAGCGGCACGTGGAAGACCGCGAGCAGCGTCGCGGCAATCATCCCGCCCATGACGCCGGTACCCACCGAATGCCGTGCACCGGCGCCGGCGCCGGTCGAGATGGCGAGTGGCAGGACGCCGAGGATGAAGGCCAGCGAGGTCATCAGGATCGGCCGCAGGCGCAGCCGCGCAGCCTCGATCGCCGACGCCGACGCCGACAGTCCCTCGGCGTGCTTGAGGACGGCGTACTCGACGATCAGGATCGCGTTCTTGGCGGCGAGGCCGAGCAGCGTCACCAGGCCGATCTGGAAGTAGACGTCGTTGGTCAGCGGCGCCGCGCCGAAGTGCGGGCCGATCAGGTTCTTCGCCCAGATCGCGACGAGCGCGCCAAAGGTGCCGAAAGGCAGCGCCAGCAGCACCGACAGCGGCAGCGACCACTTCTCGTAGAGGGCAGCGAGGATGAGGAAGACCATCACCACCGCCAGCCCGATGGCGAAGCCCGCAGCGCCGCTCGACTTCTTCTCCTGGTACGAGGAGCCGCCCCAGTCGAAGCTGAAGTCGACTGGCAGGACCTCGCGCGCGATCTCCTCGACGATGGCGATTCCCTGCCCGGAGCTGATTCCCGGCGCCGTCTGGCCGATCACCTTGACCGCCGGCAGATTGTTGAAGCGGTCGAGCGAGTCCGGTCCCGCCGAATGCCTGACGCTGACCAGCGCCGCCAGCGGCAGCATCTCGCCGTTGCCCGAGCGGACGTAAATCCCCTGGATGTCCTCGGGCCGCTTGCGGTAGGCCGCCTCGGCCGACATCAGCACCTGCCAGGTGCGGCCGTACTTGTTGAAGTCGTTGACGTAGTAGGTTCCGAGCGTCGCCGACAGCGCGGCGAACACCTCGTCGATCGGCACGCCGGCCTGCTTCGCCTTCTCGCGGTCGACGTCGACGAAGAGCTGCGGCACGGTCGCCCGCCAAAGCGTCTGCGCACCGCCGAGCCGTGGATCACTGTTGGCGCGCGCGAGGAACTGCTGCAGGACCTCCTGCAGGCGCTTCGCGCCGCCGTCGCCGCGATTCTGGATGAAGAACTCGTAGCCGCCGGCGGTGCCGAGGCCGAAGATCGCCGGCGGGTTGAACGCCAGCACCAGCGCCTCGCGGATGCCGGCAGTCTTCATGAACAGCTCGCCGACCAGCTCCGGTGCCGTCGTCTCCCGCTCGTGCCACGGCTTCTGGGTGACGAAAATCGTCGCCGCGTTGTTGCGGAAACCGCCGCCGATGAAATCGAAACCGGCGAAAGCGACAACGTCCTGGTTGGCGGGGTTGCTCCGCACCGCCGCCTCGACCTGCTCGACGACGCGCGTCGTGCGCTCGAGCGTCGCGCCGTCGGGCAGGATGACGGCACTGATGTAGAAGCCCTGGTCCTCGTCGGGCACCAGGCTGCCGGGAGTCGCCAGCCAGAGCAGGCCGGTGACGACGACCATGCAGGCGTAGACCGAGAGCACCAGCGCCGCGCGCCGGATGACCCAGACGACGCCATCGACGTAGCGGCTGGTGAGGCGCGCAAACCAGTCGTTGAAGGAGCGGAAGAAGCGGTTCGGCGTCCGCTCGCCGTGCTGCAGCATGATCACGCACAGCGCCGGCGAGAGGGTCAGCGCAACGAACCCGGAGAGAATGACCGAGATCGAGAGGGTCACCGCGAACTGCCGGTAGAGTTCCCCGGTCAGCCCGCCGAGGAAGGCGATCGGCACGAAGACCGCGGTCAGCGTGAGGACGATCGCGACCACCGGGCCGCTCACCTCGCGCATCGCCTGCAGCGCCGCCGCACGTGGCGGCAGACCCTGCTCGCGCATGATGCGCTCGACGTTCTCGAGGACGACGATGGCGTCGTCGACGACGATGCCGATCGCCAGCACCATGCCGAAGAGGGTCAGCGTGTTGATCGAGTAGCCGAGGAGGTAGATGCCGGCGAAGGTGCCGAGCAGCGACACCGGCACCGCGGCGAACGGAATGATCGCCGCCCGCCAGCTCTGCAGGAAGAGATAGACGACGAGGAAGACGAGCAGCATCGCCTCGGCCAGCGTCTTCAGAACTTCCTCGATCGACACGCGGACGAAGCGCGTCGTGTCGTAGGGAACGGCGTAGCCGAGTCCCTCGGGGAAGCGTGGCTGCAGCTCGTCGAGCGTCTGCAGGACGCTCTCCGCGACCGCGAGCGCGTTGGCGCCGGGCGCCAGGAAGATGCCGACGAGCGTCGCCGGCTTGCCGTTGTAGCGGCCGTTGAACTCGTAGTCGCGCGAACCGAGTTCGACGCGCGCGACATCGCCGAGACGGACACTCGAGCCGTCCGGATTGGCGCGAACGATGATCGCGGCGAACTGCGCGGGGTCGGCGAGGCGCCCCTTCGAGGTGATCGTGTAGACCAGATCCTGTCCCTTGCCGATTGGCGCCTGGCCGACCTTGCCGGCGGCGAATTGTGCGTTCTGCTCGTCGATCGCCCGCGCCACGTCGCCGGGAGTCAGCTTCAGTTGCGCCAGTCGGTCCGGCTGCAGCCAGATGCGCATGGCGTAGTCCTTGGCGCCGAAGATCTGCACGTTGGTCGTCCCCGGCAGCCGCTTCAGGCGGTCGAGGACGTTCAGCGTCACGTAGTTCGAGGTGAAGAGGTCGTCGTGGCGGCCGTCGGGAGCATAGAAGGCGAGCACCTGCAGGAACGCCGATGAACCGGGTTCGACCGTCACCCCCTGCCGGCGGACCTCGAGCGGCAGCCGTGACTCGACCTGCTTGACCCGGTTGCTGACGTTCACCGCCGCGATGTCGATGTCGCTGCCGATGTCGAAAGTGACCTGGATCTGCACGACGCCGTTCGACGACGAGTTCGACGACATGTAGATCATTCCCGGCAGGCCGTTGATCGCGTTCTCGAGCGGCGCGGCGACCGTTGATTCGATCACCTCGGCCGACGCACCGGGATAGATCGCCTGCACGGTCACCACCGGCGGCGCGATCTCCGGATACTGCGCCACCGGCAGCGCGCGCATCGCCGCCAGACCGGCGACGACGAGCAGCACCGAGACGACGATGGCGAAGATCGGCCGTTCGATGAAGAAGCGCGAGAACATGGCGCCGCCTACTGCCGTTCCGGCCCGCCGGCCGCCGGTGCTGGCGCGGCGGCCGGCGGGCCGATGCGCACCGGCGTGTTCGGCTGCATGATGCGCGCCAGCCCGTCGACGATCACCCGCTCGCCGGCGGCGAGGCCCGACTCGATCAGCCAGAGGTTGACGCCGCCGCGCTCCGACCAGTCGCCGACGACCACCGGCCGCGCGACGGCGATGTCCTGACCCTCCTTGTCCTTGCCGGCGACGTAGACGAACTTGCCCTGCGGCCCTTCGAGTACCGCCACCTGTGGCACCGCCAGCGCCGCTTGGCGCTGGCCGCCGTGCAGCGTGACGCGGACGAACTGGCCGGGCTTCAGCGCCAGGTCGCCGTTGGCGATCTCGGCCCGCATCTCGAAGGTGCCGGTCTGCGGATTGACGCGCGTGTCGGCGAAGTCGATGCGACCGTTGCGCGGGAAGGTCGAACCGTCGGCGAGCCGCAGCGAGACGCCGAAGGCATTGTCGCGCGGCAGCGTCAGCCGCCCGTCGGCGATCGCCCGCTGCAGCCGCAATCGCTCGTTGTCGGCAACGTTGAACAGGACCCACATCGGATCGACCTGCGACACCGTCGTCAACAGCGTCGTGTTGGCATTCGCCAGGCTGCCTTCGGACTGCTGCGCGCGGCTCGAAACCCCGCTGATCGGCGCGACGACGCGCGTGTAGGCGAGATTCAGCTTCGCTTCGCTGAGTTTCGCCTGTGCCGCCTTGATCGCCGCCGCCGCGAACTCGGCAGCGGAAGCGGCGTCGTCGGCTTCCTTCTGGCCGATCGCCCGGCGCTCGGCGAGCGGCTTCAGCCGTGCCGCCTCGCGGTCGGCCTGTGTCTTTTGCGCCCGCGCTCGCGCCAGTTCGGCTTCGGCGGCGGCGAGCTGCGCCTCGAACGGTCTGGCGTCGAGCAGGAAGAGCGGTTGTCCGGCGCGCACCGGAGCGCCTTCACGGTAGAGGCGCTTCTCGACGATGCCGGTGACCCTCGCGCGCACCTCGGCATCCTTCGAGCCGGCAGTCTGGCCGACGTACTCGAAAGTCACCGGGTACGAGGCCGGCTCGACGGTGACCGTCGTCACCTCCGGCACCGGCATGCCGCCGCCGGGTGGCGGCTGCGGCCCGCAGGCGGCGAGGGTGAGTGCCGCGACGAGGAGCAGGCCGGGCGAAGCGAAGCGTCGCTGCAGGGTGGGGCGAGGGGCAGGCATTGAGTTTCCTCAGCGGCACGCGTGCGTTGCGGCGGCACGACGTGCTGAAGGCGCGAATTATACGTCGATTCGGTAGCGACGCAACGGCCGGGCAACAGATCGCAACAGAAAATCGCCGCCGCTCGGCGGCGGCCTTGCGTGCCGGTGCCAGCGACGTCTGGCGGCAGGATTGGGCAATCGACGCCGCCTGCTGGCGGCTCCCATACTCGCTGCGGCAGCGCTGGATGTCCTGTCCCGGGCCAGCCGGACGCCTGGAACCTTCTTGGGGCAACACTGGAGTCGCTGCGCCGGAGCAAGGCGGCAGAGCGGGCTTACCGCGAGGCGCTGGCGCGACAGCCGAACCACCCCAGCGCACTCAACAACTTGGCCGTGCTTCTGCGCCAGACCGGCCGGATCGACGAGGCGCACGAGACCTATCGCGTGGCGCTGCAGCATTGGCCGGACCATGTCGATGCCTGGAACAATCTGGGCGCGCTATATGCCACGCGGCAGCAGTACGCCGAGGCGCTGAGCTGCTACCGCCGGGTTCTGCAGCTCAATCCCGATTATGGCTATGCGCTCGGGGCCGCTGCCGACGCGATGGCAATGATCTGCGACTGGTCGGCCCGCTCCGAAGTGGCGCAGCGGCTGATCGCCGGGCTGACCGCCGGCAAGCCGGTCAGCGCCCCCTTCGCGCTGCTTTCCCAGCTTGACGATCCGGGGTTGCAACTGGCCTGCGCCCACCGCTGGTCGCAGCGATTCCAGATGCCTCGGCTGAAGCCGCCACCAGCCTACCCGGCGCACGACCGCATCCGCGTCGCCTACCTGTCGGCCGACCTGCGCGAGCACCCGGTCGGTCTGCAGATCGGCGAGTTGATCGAAGCGCATGACCGCAGCCAGTTCGAGTGCTTTGCCGTCTATTCCGGCCCGCGGCTCGCCGGCGACGCAACGTATTGCCGACTGCGGACGGCGTTCGACAGCTTTTCTCGACATCGCGCGGCTGCCGGACGACGAGGCAGCGAGAAGGCTGCGCTCGCTCGAGATCGACATTCTCGTGGACCTGGGCGGCCACACGCTCGACGCGCGGCCGGGCATCGTCGCCCGCCGGCCGGCGCCAATTCAGGTCAACTGGCTCGGTTATCCCGGGACCTCCGGCTCGACGGCAATCGACTACCTGTTGGCCGACCGCTTCGTCGTGCCGCCCGAGCACCGGCAGG
>DDUX01000089.1:14118-17244 GCA_002345025.1 Candidatus Accumulibacter iunctus
CTCCCGCGGCCGCCGTTCCCAGCCGTGAGGACCTGGGATTGCCGGGCGACGCGCTGCTCTTCTGTTGTTTGAACCACAGCTACAAGATCAACCCGCAGATGTTCGACGTCTGGATGCGCGTGCTGCGGCAGATCGAGCGCAGCGTGCTCTGGCTTCTCGCCACCAACCACGAAGTCGAGGTCCGGCTGCGGCAACAGGCGGAACGGCGAGGGGTTTCGCCGGCGCGCATCGTCTTCGCGCCGCGTCTCGCCCTCTCGGCTCACCTCGCCCGCCATTCGCGTGCCGATCTGTTTCTCGACACGCTTCCCTTCAACGCCATCACCACGACCAGTTCCGCCCTGCGAGCCGGCGTCCCGGTTCTCACCTGTGCGGGGCGCAGCTTCGCTGCGCGCGCTGCGGGCAGCCTGCTGCACGCCGCCGGGCTGTCATCGCTGGTGACCGACGATCTCGCGGCATACGAACGGAAGGCACTCGAACTTGCCGGCGATCCGGCCCGGATCGCCGCCCTTCGCCGCGCTCTCGGCGACCGCCTGCGCGCCGGTCCGCTGTTCGACGCGGCGCGCTTTCGGCGCGCTTTCGGCGTGCTCTCGAGGCAGCGTACCGGGTGATGTGCGAGCGCTGCCGACGCGGCGACGCGCCGGTCGACATCAGCCTGTGACGCGCCGCCGACCGGTGGCGTGCGACGCGTCGGGCTCGGCGGGCGAGGGGAACAGGGCTGCTGCCGACAGGCACTGCGCTGCGACGGCAGGCAGGTGCAGTGGATGACCCAACGCTGTCAGTCAGCGGACGGGAGCCGGTGCGGCCTGCGGGAAATTGATCGACCGTCGCGAAGGTCACGACCGTTTCCTGCAATCTCTGACGGCTTCGCTCCGCATGCCGAATGCTGGCCGCAAGCGGCACCCGCGCGAGCGCCGGCAACGATCAACGGCGGCGTTTCCCGTGTCCCGGTGGCGCTGGGTACTGGCCCGGGCGCCCGTCAACGAGCGAGTTGACAACCTCCACGACCTGCTGGCTGAAGCCGCTCAACTCATCTTCGGTCAATAGGGCACGGTCGCGGAGGGAAACGATCCGCAACAGTGCCGTTGAACGGCGAAGATCACTGAAGGTCACGGACAGCTCCAGGTTTCCCCGTTCGATGATCCGGCAGATGTCAAGGTAGCGTTGATGCGAGCCCGTTTCGGCAGCGCTGGCCGCCTCGATTTCGTTCAGCAGTCGGGCGTAGAAGCGTTCAAGGGCAACGGCATGCAGCTTGCGAAACAGCCGCCAGTCAGACTCGGCAATTTCTCGCGCCATGATGTTCGGCAGTGCCTACCGAGCACCCGGGAACCACGCCAGCAGCGTGGCTCGCAAGGGCGAGCTGAGGGCGATGAACGCGACAACGTTGATGATCACCGTCAGCCAGAAGCTGGCGCGGAAAGAGGCCTTGTTGGATTTGTGGCGCAAGACCTGTTGCGCGACGATCGCACCAGGCCACCCACCGACCAGTCCCAGGAGCAGCAGCGTGGCTTCGCTGACACGCCGGCGTTCGGCAACCGCGGCGGACTTGTCGATCGCGTAAACGACAAAGCACACCACACTGGCAACGAAGTAGACGCCGGCCACCCAGCCCGGAACCCGCCACACCAACGCGGTCACGGCAAAGACGATCACGAATGCCGGAATGGCGAAATAGCTGGCGGTGCCCCAGCGCGCCGGATTGTCATTGCGCAGCCGGGTCGCCGGGCGCCTTGACCTGATGACTTCGACCCGCTTTGCACGCTTTCTGCCATCCGGGGTCATCTCGACCTCGAACGTCACCCGCTGGCCCACTTCAGGCCGCCCGGAGCGTGCCACACAGGCCTTGATATGCAGGAAAATCTCCTGTCCGCCGTGTAGAGGCTCGATGAAGCCGAAGCCTCGATCATCGTTCCAGGTCTTGATCGTGCCTTCGATTTGCATGGTGTCTGATTGAGTTGTCTGGTTTGAGCCCCGGCCACGGGCCGTCATCACCGTCGCGCCTGCAGTGGACGCCACCAATGCCGCGCTCGGCCCCGGGCAGGGCGCCTGCAGCACCGCCTGAGCTTGAGCAGGATCTTCCCCATGTCTGCGGGCGGCTGCATTTTATGTCGTTTCGTGTGGAACCGGACGCCCGGCACGCCACCGGTCCCGGTGCGCGCCAACTCCGACCAATCTTGCGTGTTCTCGCCGGCAAGCCAGTGCCTGTCGCATGCCGCGAGCGAGGCCGTGGGCAGGCAGCGAAAACGGGGCCCGACCACGCTGTCGCTCGCTCGCCCCGCTCAGCGTCGATCGAAGGCCATCCAGCGATACTGGCGCGCCTGGCGAACACCGCGGACGACCTCCTGGAAGTCACCTGCGAAGCTCAGGCCGTCGGTACGGCGGGCCGTCCATTCCTGCGCGTAGTTCCGATCGGCGGAGCTGCGCGTCAAGTGCAGCCGCTGCGCAGCGTGGTCCCAGCGTCCGTTGACCGCGTCACCGTACATCTCGCCAGCAACACTGCCATCGCCGTCAAGGCGGTGCAGGCGCAGCTCCGTCTGCCAGCCGTTGCCGTCGACCAGCAGGCGTGGTGCGGCACGCCAGTCATAGGAGGCCTCCCCGGTCACGCCGCCGTGAATCTCCTGGAACGACCCCGAAAAGCGGCCCGTCAGGTTGCGTGTCGCCGGGTCGATCTCGAGAACCCCCGTATAGAGCTGCTCGTAGTCGGTGCCGAGAAAACGGGTGAAGCGAATGGCGCGTGTACCCGCATTCCACTCGCCTTCCATCCGCTGGCCATAGATCGTGCCGTTGAAGCGGTTGCCGAACACCCGCTCGATCCGCAGCAGACCCAACCAGCCATTGGCGACGATGATGTCGTTCGTTCCTTCGGCCAGCGGGTTGGGGAACGGAAAGTCGACCCAGGGTGGAATCTGATCCGCCGGCGGCGGCTGCCGCTGTTGATAGCGGTGGCAAAAGAAGCTGTAGATGCGGCCATCGCCGCCCGGAGGCACGCTGTAGGAGAAGACCGGCGGTGTCACGCTGGTGTCGAAATCGAGCGTGATGTCGTCGCGTGCGGGATGATTCGGGTCGTAGATCTGCAAACGCACGCGGCGTCCGTTCCGCTCGAAGCCGTAGACCAGCACCTGGTGATTG
>DDUX01000048.1:0-6396 GCA_002345025.1 Candidatus Accumulibacter iunctus
GGGGGGGGGGGGGTGGGGAGGGAGCAGGGGGGGGCAAAAAAACCCCCCCCCCCCTGCCGCGCCGACCAATTAGGCAAGTCTTCTGCGGATCGGCCAAGGGGGCCAGGCGGGGATCTGATCCGTCCGGTCGCCAAGCTGGAGGAGTTGAGTTGCTACCCGCAATTTGTCGGACGCACGGTCGCACTTTGCGCCGAAGGACACATCGCCATCGCGCCGCACGTGACCATCAGAAAAGCAGATCGGGTGAGCACAGTCAGCGCCTGCCGATCTTCCCGCCAAGGCGCATGGCCGGCACCTCGACGAGCCGATGGAGGACCGACGCCAGCAGCAACGCAGCTCCCCAGACCAGGATCAGGAGCAGCGGCTGACGGACGATCCACTCGCGAATCGAGGCTATTCCCAGCAGGGAGTTGATCACGAAGCCGTGGGTCAGGTAGAGCGAATACGAGATATCGCCGACCCACGTCAGACCTGCCTGCCAGGGCAGCCGCAGGCGGCCGTGGCTTTCGAGGGCGATCAGACCGAGGATGGCGACAGCGGCGGGCAGCCCGAAACAGTAGACGGCCTGGTCCAGGACAGGATTGCTCTGCAGTTCGGCGACATCATGCGCGACGAGCCCGATCTGGCCAATGAGCGACTGGCTGATCCGGGTTCCGACCACGGCCGCCGTCCCGAAGGCAGCCACTCCTGCGGCGACGAGTAGCGAACTCGCGGTCGGCGAGGGCGGACCAAAGCGTCGCAGCAGGCCATAGGCGACGACGCCGAAGGCGAACTCCAGCCAGTGGCCATTGAACAGGAAATGCGCCGCCTGTTGCAGCGCCGGGCTGTCGGCCGGTCCCTCGAGCGGCAGCATCGGCAGCACGACAAGGACGAGGAGCGGGAATGCTGCGATTCGTCTCCAGGGCAGCAGAATGCAGCCGAGGAACAGCGTGTAGAAGAGCAGCTCGAACGACAAGGTCCAGGCGGCAGTGATATAGGGTTGCGCCACCGGCACCAGAAGGACGGCACCCAGCAGCGTCGTCAGTGGCACGGTGGCGCCATCCTTGAGCACCTTCATCGCCACCACCAGCCAATAGACCGGCAGCAGGCGGAACGTGCGGCGAACGACGAAGCGGAGCGCACGCTGCGGCCTGCCGATGTCTTCGGCGTGGGCACAGCAGATCACCACACCGCTGAGGACGAAAAACACGTCCACGCCAGCGAAGCCTGCCCTGAATGCGTTCTGCCAGAGCACCTGTCCCGTGTGCACCGCGTACAGGGTGCCGCTGTGATAAAGCATCACCAGCAGCGCGGCGACCCCGCGCAACGCCTGCAGGCTGTACAGATGCCCATACTCCGCCGGCTGACGGCCGCTGGACGCGAGACCCGGGTGCTGCGGGCTGCTGCCTGTCAGCATCATCGGTCGCCGGCCTCGCCAGGTGCCGGATGGCCCTGACTCAGCGCGGTCACGTCCTGCGCCGGGAAGCAGCGGCTGCAGGCTGGCGTCCGCCGAAGCGGCCAGCAGCACCCGGCCGCCGCCGCCCTGCTGCTTTCGAAGATTAGCTGCAGGATACTCGGCAGTGACTGGAGAGGGAATCAAGAAGGTCGTCCAAGATATTGCTAAAGATGATCTTTTTCTGAGTATGGCGAGAACCGTCGCAAAGCATAGCGCGCATTCAGGCCGCCGTCGGAGACTTAATTGGCATTCAGCCTGTCCATTGGGACTAGTCCGATCGGGCCATTGTCGGCGGAGTAGAGCGCCGGTAAATTGGGAACCGTGGAATAGGGACTGAAGAACCAGTTTCCTGATCACAAACCATGATTTTATGAATAATTAAGGAAAGGAAACCAACCATGAAACTGAAAAACATCGCCAGGGGTATTGCCGCCCTGGGCCTCGCAGCCTCATTTGCTGCTCCCGCAAGCGCAGCCATTGTCAACCTGACCGGTTACGCCAACGGTGGCCCCTCCAGCGTCAGCGTCGCCTCGCCGAGTTATAGCGCGGGAGCCGGCCAATTCCAGGGCACCCTCGACGGTAACGCCTTCAAGACCTTCTGCGTCGAGATCGGCGAGACTTTCAACTTCAATACCAGCTATACGTACTCGATCGTTTCGGGTACGACGGCCTGGACCAACCCCGTCTATCTCGGGCTGAGCCGCCTGGTGACGTGGCTTGCAGCCAACCCGACGTTCAACAACACCGCCGACAAATCGGCAGCGATGCAGTCGGCAGTGTGGGAAGTGATCTACGAGACCAGCGGCAGTTACAACCTCGCCGCCGGTACATTCAAGGCGAGCGCGAGTGGTGCCACGCAAACCGCTCTCACCAACCTGAACGCGCAGTGGGGCAACATCAACGCGACCCTGCCGACCCTCTTCGCGGACAAGCTGAGCAATGTGGGTACTCCGGGTCGTCAGGATTTCCTGCTGACCACTCCCGTTCCGGAGCCCGAGGCATTCGCGATGATGCTGGCTGGCCTCGGTCTGGTGGGAGCGATCGCCCGTCGTCGCAGCCGTTCGGGCGTCTGAGCAGCTAACTGAGCCAGCGACCGCGCCATTATCGAAGAGGAGCATGCAATAATGGCGCGGTCCTCGGTTTTTGTATTTTCCTCGTTGCCCGGGAGACGGTCGTCCAGCCGGATCGTCGTTTCCCGCTGCCGGTTTTCTGTTGAGTCCCGATTTTTCGGCGCTTATCTCCGGAGAATGCGCCGCATCGTCCGCATCGGTGAGGAAGCGTCGGGCTTTGCGAGACCGATCTGGTGTCCTCTGGCGATCATGCGACGGCGTCCGGACCACAATATCCTCGCGGTTCTCCGGGCGCGTTAACTGATTCTGATCCGCAGGCAGCGATCAGATCAGGATTATCTCAACCCCGTCACAGCTGGTCCTCTCGAATCCGGAACTCGCCTCGCTGATCGCCTGCAGCGGGTCTCCAGGTGGCCACGAAGTTGCCGACGAAACCCCGCCGCGCAGAGGCGGAGCGGCCTTCCTCGCCTGCGGGGGCCTCAGCCGGAGGTGAGGGCGCGCTGGCTGGCGCCGTTGATCGCTTCGAGTTTGCCGACTGCCTGCGCCCGGTTGCTGACGTTGATCTTCTGAAAGATGCTCTTCAGGTGGTTCTTGACGGTGAAGCCGCTGATGCCGAGGATCATGCCGATCTCGACGTTGGTCTTGCCGCGGCGGACCCACTGCAGAATCTCGCGCTCGCGGCTGCTCAGGCTGCCGACGCCCAGCGTGTCGAGCATCGTGGCATAGGGAGAGCGCTCCTCGCGCCGGGCTGGCAGGGTCTCGATCTTGCTTACTGCGGCGTCGACGTGCGGCAACAGCAGCTCGAAGAGGCGTCGTTCGGCGTTGCTGAAGCCTTCCCGCTGACGCAGCAGGATGTAGAGGTGATCGACCCGGAAGCGCGTGTCCGGGATGGCGTGGCAGAGGGCGTGCCGCATCGTCGCCAGACCGGCGTGCGGCTCGGCTGCCGCAAGATACGGAGCGAAGTCGCGGGCGATCGCCGCCGGACCGACGTTGCCGGCGGCCGCAGCCCATTCGCGATGAATCCGCTCACCAATCGCCTGAACAGTTCGCGGCGGCAGCAGCGAGGTTCGCATTCCGGGTATTGCCGAGACAATGTCGTAGTGATAGGGATCGCTACCGATCGACCCGTTGCACGAAACCAGTACGTCATGCGGAATCATGCGGCGCACGTCTCCCTGCAGCCACAGGAGAAGCGCCAGGTGGCTTTCCACTGCCAGCGATGCGCGCATGGTTCTCACCAGCAACTCGCTGTCAAAGTATTTTGCCGATGGGTCAGGGATCATCTTCTCTCTCTGTTCGTCATGGGTGCTCGCCTGTCACCGCCAGCGAACGCCGATTATCGCCGGGTAGCCACAGCAGGCGGCGCTGGCGGGATGGTCTCTCCGCTCTGAACGATGCCACCTCTGCTGCCCGGTGGCCGGCACCGCCGCCGGAAGCCGTCGCCCCAGCGAGCGACAGGCGGCAATCAGCCGCCTCGCCTTGACAGGCTCCGAAAACCGCTCTTCTGCGTTTCCGACGCTGCGAAGCTTGCCATGCTGCCGCTTCCTGCGGTGAGAACTACGTCACGCTGGCGCCGCTTTCAGTCTATAGAATGGCGTTGCGATGAGAAACTCATCGACGGGTCCGGAGTGTGCCGAAGCGGGCGTGTCGGGCGGAGTGAAGAGACGTTCATTTGTTTGCCGGAGGCGATTGCGATGGCCAGAAACCGACCATTTTTCGGGGTCAATAGAGTAGGCGGAGCACTGTTCCAGGCGGTCGAGTCACTGGTTGACCCGCTCGCGCAGATCGCCGCTCTCGTCCTGCTGATGTACTGGTCCGGCGATGATGCCTACAATCATTATCTCGTACTCGGCGTCCTTCTCTTCGCGCTCGCCTTTCCGGGCCGCAGCCTCATTCAGCTCAGGGTCCGCCACGTCATCCGCGAAGTATTTCTCAACTGGCTCGCGAGTGCCTCTCTGCTGCTCTTCTTCGGCTGGGCGACGAGTCTCTACAAGATTTTTCCGCGCGAAGTCCTGCTCGGTTTGTTGTGGCTTGTGCCGCTGCTGCAATTGACTGGCCACCTCTTTCTGCGGCAGGTGATGCCGCTGCTGCTGCGTGCCGGCGGGCAGGCGCGACGGGGAGTCATCGTCGGCTGCAACGGGTTGGGAAAACATCTGGCGGCGCAGATCGCGGCGCATCCCATGCTGGGAATAAGACTCGACGGCTATTTCGATGATCGTGAACTGGAGCGCCTCGACATTGCCGCCGGTGAGCTCAAGGGAAGCCTCGCCGACGTTGCCGATTACGCCCGGAAAAATGCCGTCGATGTGATTTATCTGGCTCTGCCGATGGCAAGCCAGCCAAGAATCCTGTCGCTGCTGGACTCGTTGCGCGACACGACCGCTTCGCTCTATTTCGTCCCCGATGTCTTCGTCACCGACCTGATCCAGGCGCGCATGGACGCGGTCGGGCGGGTGCCGGTGATGGTCGTGCGCGACACGCCCTTCGTCGGGCTGAGCGGGATCGTCAAGCGTTGCAGCGACATCGTCATCGCCCTGCTGATCCTCGTCCTCATCTCGCCGATCCTGCTCCTGGTGGCGCTGCTGGTGAAGCTGGACTCACCCGGCTCGGTGATCTTCAAGCAGCGCCGCTACGGGCTCGATGGCAAGGAGATCATCGTCTACAAGTTCCGCTCGATGTCGGTCTGCGAGGACGGGCCGCTGGTCGCGCAGGCGTGCCGCGGCGACCCGCGGGTGACCCGTGCCGGGGCGATTCTGCGCAGGACCTCGCTCGATGAGCTGCCGCAGTTCTTCAACGTCCTGCAGGGCAGGATGAGCATCGTCGGGCCACGCCCGCATGCGGTCGCCCACAACGAAACCTACCGCAAGCTGATCAAGGGTTACATGGTGCGGCACAAGGTCAAGCCAGGAATCACCGGCTGGGCGCAGGTCAACGGCTATCGCGGCGAGACGCAGACGCTCGACAAGATGGAAGGCCGCGTCGCCTACGACCTCGAGTACCTGCGCAACTGGTCGCTCAAGCTCGACCTGTACATCATCTTCCGCACCATCGCCCTCGTCTTCAAGGATGCCGGTGCGTACTGAGGGCTGGTCTTGCCGGCTGCGGCCGCTCTGGGCAGCGATGCTCCTCGCCCTGACGCCGGCCGTCGCAGGCGCAGCGGCGGCTGCCGAGGGGCGGGTACACGAGCCGCTACCCCGGCTGGCGAAGGGGCCGGATCCGTTTCGTCTGCGCATCGAGCGCTCGCAGTACGTCCTGCAGGGCAACCACGCTGGGCTTGCGGGCAGTGCCGGGACGAGCCGGCAGCGGCGGATGACGACCGCGGGCCCCTTTGCGCCCCTGATCGAACGCCAGGCGCGTGCGAAAGGGGTCGATCCGGAGTTGGTGCACGCGGTGATCCGCGCCGAATCGGCGTACCGGGCGGACGCCATCTCGCCGAAGGGAGCAGTCGGCCTGATGCAGCTGATGCCGGCCACCGCAAGGCGCTTCGGTGTCGTCGATCGCGAGCATCCCGAGAGCAACGTCAGTGCCGGGACGGCGTACCTGCGGCTGCTTCTGGACCGCTTCAACAGCGTGCCGCTGGCGCTGGCGGCCTACAACGCCGGCGAGGGGGCCGTCATGCGCCATGGCAACCAGATCCCCCCCTATGCCGAGACGAGGGGCTATGTGGCGCGGATCCTCCGTGACTACGGCGACACCTCGATCGCGCCGGCTCCGTTGCCGCATCCCTATGCCACAGGGCTGCGGCTGGCTGACGCCGAGCTGGCGCAGTATCGCCTGATCCCGATCCGCTCGCGCTGACCGGCCGGGCGCACTGCGCGCCCCGGCTATCCCGGACTGCCTGCCTCTCGCCTCGTCGCTGGACCGTGCGGGCCGCAACGCGCGCCGCAGCAG
>DDUX01000048.1:6442-6621 GCA_002345025.1 Candidatus Accumulibacter iunctus
TCATGCGCCATGGCAACCAGATCCCCCCCTATGCCGAGACGAGGGGCTATGTGGCGCGGATCCTCCGTGACTACGGCGACACCTCGATCGCGCCGGCTCCGTTGCCGCATCCCTATGCCACAGGGCTGCGGCTGGCCGACGCCGAGCTGGCGCCATATCGCCTGATCCCGATCCGCTCG
>DDUX01000046.1:0-1742 GCA_002345025.1 Candidatus Accumulibacter iunctus
CTGCTCAAGAATCCCTGCGCCTGGACGATCCCGCAACTCCAGACCATGCACTGGCTGCAGCGCTCCAACCCCAAGACCGCGCGGGCTTGGCGCATCAAGCAGGCCTTGCGAGTCATCTACGCAACGGCCCGATCGCCCGACGAAGCCCGGCCCCTCTTCCAACGCTGGCTCAGTTGGGCCAGGCGCTGTCGCCTCGACCCCTTCAAGCGCCTTGCCCGAACGCTCACCACCCACCTCACCGGCATCCTCAACGGCTTCGAAGCCGGCAAGCACAACGGCCGCGTCGAGGCCATGAACCGTGCACTTCAGGAAGCGCGAGCCCGCGCTCGCGGCTACCGCCGCGTCGAAAACTTCATCGCCATGGCCTATCTCGTTGCCGGAAAACTCACTCACTTGCCCACCCCGCCGTTTGCCGAGATGGCCCTGGTTCCACACAAAACGGAGTAAACCCAGCACAGTTACATCAACTTGCACAGAGAAGTTCCACCACTTTATGAGAAGTTAGTATTTTTGTCGAGCTCGGCCGACCAGCGCATTGCCTCACAGGTGCCAATGCGCGAAATTCCTCACTGACACATGACGAGCTGTCATCGCGCGCCGTGGGACGACTCGCTCCTTGACTGAGGCTCCTATGCTCCCGGTCGTGCCGTTGTTTTTCCTGGCCTTCGTTGACCGCCATCAGAAGCAGATGAAGTTTCCCGAGAGAACGCATTCGTCTTCTTGACAAATACCCTGAGCATACTAATATTAAGCTTGTTGGGACAATGGTTGCGACTTGAGGTGGACTGACCGTGGGAAGGGTTTGTCGTGTTGTTTTTTTGTTTTTCTGGGAGGAACCAACATGAAAGGGCCTTTTGACTTCCTGGCTGGGAAGGAGAGGGGATGCGCATTCCTGAAGTGGTGCTTGAGCGCTGTAGCGATTCTTATGGCAGCTCCTGCTTGCGAAACGGTCCAGGCCCCCGCGCACGCGACGAAGGCGATACTCGAAGAGAGGCACGGAGAATGGAGTACTCGGGTGCTGTATACCGCTACAGAGGCACGCTTCCGGGCCAGCACTTGGTACGGCGAACGGGATAGTGCCGTGGTATTGAATCTTGACTTGGCGCCGGGGAAGTGTAGCAACTATGTGATGACAATGAATGTGGGGATTCCTCGGACGGCCCAACGGAGCTTTTCGAGCGACCATCTTTATGGCCAGATTCGGGTGGACGACAAGTCATTGCACGAGATCAAGTACGCGTATTCAACCGAGCAGGGGCAGCCAGTTGTTTTCATCAGCTTTTACGCGTTCACCGCAGGCGGTGACTTGTGGCAGGAGCTGATACAAGGTAACGCAGTGCGATTCAAGCTTTCCGCGGCAGAAAGGAACTATTATCTCAATTTCACGCTGAATGGGTTCTCGAGCGCAGTCACGCGCATACAGGAGATCTGCATCGATTTGCAGAACAGAACCTATTTCCCCAACTAGTGTCTGGTCGAAAGGGTGCAATCGGAAGTGCGACTGGCGCTGGAGTAAGGCGGTTGGCGTTGGCATTCGGCACTAGACAAATGGGCGGAGGTGGGATAAATAGTGATGGGTTACTTCACCTTGGAGCGAGACCCATGACAGAAAGCTGGTCGGAAATGGAGGGGCGACTCAAGCCGAGTCGGAGTTTGGAAGATCGGTTACGAGCTCATCCCGAGCTCCAAGCCAAGATCGAGTCGTTGTTGGCGGTGGTCGAGAATGCGGCCGGCGATGTTGA
>DDUX01000046.1:2153-4833 GCA_002345025.1 Candidatus Accumulibacter iunctus
GCGGGCCGGAGGTCCGGCCATTCACGCGTTCGGCGGAGGTGGTCTGCCGGGGCTGCTCGGAGCCGCTGCAGCGAGCGATTGTCGATTTCGGGGCGGACGCGCCCGCGGCGCGCATTCCGCAGAAGCTGAAAGAGCATTACGGTATCGAGGTGTCCGCCAGTACGTGCTGGTCGATCGTCTTGCAGCATGCTCAGACGATCGACGAGTGCCCGAAAGCGGCGGCGCGGATCCCGGAACGAGACGGCGTAGAGCAGTTGATCGGCGAGATCGACGGGAGCATGATTCCCGTCGGAAACGGTGACAGTATAGTTATTGGCTGTCGCCATCACGGCAGTCAGCCCAGGGGCGACACCATTTCCCATTAACCAAAGCCGTCGAACAGATCGAACGTGCCGGCTGCGGGCGTCAAGTGATCGCCAGCGAGCATGTCATTCTTTCGCGGGCTCGACGACCGATCGCGGTGATTGCGAGTTCCTGCCACCTGTCCATGCCCCCGGTCTGACGGGCTCAGCCCACCGCAGCGATCCCGGGCCTCGATCCGGATGGTCAGCCCGTGGAGTGCGCCGGGCAGCTTGGCTGCGATCGGCGTGGTGTCGAGGAACGCTGGCAGCCAAGCCGGGCGGGGGGTGCGCGGGGAAGTCTGAAGCAGGCCGGTTGCGTACCGCGTCAGTCGATTCTTGGTGGCACGTCGCGCGCCGGCCCGTCCGTCTGTTGGACGCGACGCAGGCCGGCCGGGCTGCCGTCAAGAACGGAGGTTCCCCGAACGAAGGAGGCCAGCGGCATTTTCGGTGCTGCCGTCTGCTCCATCCCAGCATGGGGCGCCGCTCCGCTGACGCGACGGGCCGCAGCGGGGTCCGGCTCGGGAACGCACTCCCGGCGGTTGGGACTCTGCGCCGGCGAGAAGAGAGTTCCGGCATGCGGCGTGTCGGACGCGGGTTGCGCCCAAGCGGCGACCATGCGGACTCCGGCGGCTGCTTCGAGCTGGGGGAGACCGCTGGAGTGGCCACGGTCGTCGGTGGCGCCGGATCGGCCGTGCCCGGGAAGTGGCGGCACTGCCGGGGGCAGCGCGGCGGTCGGCGACCCGTTCAATCGGTCGCTGCCGTTGCGCTGGAGTGAGGCGGCAACCGCGAGCCCGGGGATCGGCAGCGGCGCCTTCTGCGTCGCTTCGCCGGCGGCCGTGCTGCCGCGCGTGGCTGGCCGCTGTCAGATGGATCGTCGCCGACGTCGCAGCATGGCCGTCGGACAGCGTGCAGCGGAAGCTGTCGTTGCCGGTGAAGCGCGAGCCGGCGAGGTAGGTCCAGGAGCCGTCACCGTTGTCGATCAGCTCGCCGTGGGCAGCGTCGGTGACGCGCAGCGACAACTCGCCGCCGTCGCCGACCAGCTCCCGCAGGTCGATACGAACAGGCTGACCGGGAGCCGCGGCGAAGCTCGCGTCGCGCGCGACCGGCGCCTCCCTGATCTTGCGGATCACCAGTGGGTTCCGATCCCAGCAGTCGCCATGTTGTCCACAGACGAGGGGGATCGGCGGTCGGAGACCTCGACCTGCCAGTCTGGTGATCGTTCACGGTAACATTCCAAGCTATTCCCGCGGCACCTTCGTGGCACCTGGCATCCGGAAGGACGCGCTCGGACTCGGCAGGAAAAGGCGACCTGCAGAGACCAAGGGCCACGGCGGGCCGTGGATCTGCGCGCCTTGCCGGGGCCCGCACGAGCGATCGATGAAGGACATCCATGCTTCCTTACGCCCCTGGCGCGCGTGTCGTCGTTCGAGATGAAGAGTGGCTTGTCCGCCGCGTCGATTCATCCAGTGATGGCGGCTACCTGGCCTCGATCCGGATCGTCAGCCCGTGGAGTGCGTCGGGCAGCTTGGCGGCGATCGGCGTGGTGCCGAGGAACGCGGGCAGCCAGGCCGGCCGGGCTGCACGGGGAACGTTGAAGCAGGCCGGTTGCGTACCGCGCCAGTCGATTCTCGGTGCCGCGTCAGGTGCCGGCCCGTCTGCTGCATGCGACGCCAGCCGGCCGGCCGGGCTGCCGTCAAGGACGGAGCTTCCTCGAACGAAGGAGCCGAGCGGCATCGGCCGTGCCGTCTGCTCGATCCCGGCATGCAGCGCCGCTCGGCTGGCGCGACGGGCCGCAGCGGGGTCCGGCTCGGGAACGCTCTCCCGGCGGATGGGACTTTGCGCCGGCGAGAAGAGCGTTCCGGCATGCGGCGCAGCGGACGCGGGTTGCGCCCAGGCGGCGGCCATGCGGACTCCGGCGACCGCTTCGAGCTGCGGAAGACCGCTGCAAGGGTCCCGGTCGTCGGTGGCGCCGGACACGGCCGTGACCCGTGGGCCGGCGGGTGACGAGGCGGCGAGCAGTGGCTGCTGGCCCGGCGCATCGTCCGCCGTCGGCTTGCTCGCCGTCGTCGCCGCGACCGGCGGCGCCGTTTTCGCGGCAGCCTCCTGCGGTCGCGGAACAAGGTGGCTGGGCTCCGGCGGCTGCCACTCGCTGCCCGCGTTGGCAAGCGCCGGCGGCCGCAGCGCATCGGCAAGCGGCAGCGGCGTCAGATGGATCGTCGCCGATGCCGCGGCGCGGCCGTCGGATACCGTGTAGCGGAAGCTGTCGCTGCTGGCAAAGCGCGATCCGGCGAGGTAGGTCCAGGAGCCGTCACCGTCGTCGATCAGCTCGCCGTGGGCAG
>DDUX01000164.1:0-3472 GCA_002345025.1 Candidatus Accumulibacter iunctus
TAGACCTGAGTGCGATAGGGTTTACAAGCTACTGGCATAAGATCATGAATGTAAACGATTTTCCTTTCTCGGGCATGACAAGAGGGAATATGTCATCCGAGTGCGGAGGCCCTGGGGTCGACCGGGCGCCTCCCGGGCATCCGATAATCACCATTCTTTAGGCGTTTCAAATGAACTCAGAGGCCACGCGGCGGGATTGGGTCGGTTGGGGTCGGTGGCCGACAGCAAACCACTCAGCGGCCGCTTGCGGTCTTGGTGCCGCCAAGTCGATTGAGAAACCGCCAAGGCCGAGCATCAACGGCCGGATCGGACTGTATTGTGTCGTTCAGAGTTCTTGGGCCACTGGCTGTCACCGATCCATAGGCGCCGGTTGGCGCCCAGGAAAGCAGACGTCCAGCGCCTGGATTGACGGGTTGACACGGTCTTCTCTCGGCAGTCCGGGTCGAACGAAAAAGTTGCACCATTTATCGATGGTGGCCCCTTAAACGACGGAATCGGATTTTCTTGGGCAATGAAAACCTGGCAATACAGTTAATCCAACGCCACATAGCCAGATAGCCGCCGGAGTGGGTACCCTAGTGTGTCCGCCTGTCCTGCAACGACCGTTAGACGTCATTTCTGCTCACCGGCTATGTGCTGTCTCACCAGAACCAAGAACTCTCCCGGAAGGAGTATGGAGAGACCGCAGAGCTTCTCAAGGTCAGCTGCGCGCGACAAAATTCGCTTGTCGGTTGTAACGAAGTATCCACCGCATTTTTGTGCCTCAAATACGTGCTGTGCGTCCTGTGCGATGTTCTCAATCTTCCCATTCCCAGCGATAGTCATTTCCACATCGCGTAGCAATTGATTCTCGTTCGACGTGAGCCGCATGTCTATGGAGTAGACAAGCTGCGCGGCCTGTGTCTTCACCCAAGCTGGGGTGTTCGGATGGTCGATCTCCTTCTGGGTCGAGTGCGCAATCAGCAGAGTGAAATGCTGTTCTTCAGAAAGCATGAAGATTTCGTTCGACGCAGACGTCTCCGGTTCGTATTTCGGATCAAAAGCGCACGAATCGATGAAGTTGTTAACCAGCAGTGGGCTCGCAGCCATTATCAAACCGTTTAATCGGCTAGGTTGAATTTGTCGCGTGCTTCAGTCAATACCCGGATGGCGATTGGCACGCAGAGTCTGGCGGGTTGTCCGCTGCAACGCAGCACAGGCTCTGACCAGTTGCACCCAGCGTCATCAGCACCTCGTAGGCGCATGATGCCACCAAAGCGGCAGTCCGCGCACTCCTCATGCTTCTGAATCTGGCTGTCGAGCCACTCCCGTAGCTCCGGCTCAGATACCAATGTTCTAGGCATACGCATTCCGTGACGTTTAAGCATGTTATCGGCATACGGTGTGGTGCCACAACTCCGCCACTCGATCCCTAAGTCGGCGTCGCGCGACATGCTGGAAGCATCCCTACGGCAGGCCTTCGCTCATACGGCGGCTGCTCCTCCGTGGTACTAAATTTCGGCGAAAAGCAGCACTTCGTATGTCGGGAGATAGCATACACCGAGAGAGCCTCAATGGCCGTTTTGAGCGGAATTCTTCAGCGTCTCTTGTTGGCCCGCTGCCGACCGACGCCATCCTACACCCACTGACTGCTTTCCGGAGCGTAACGGTCGGTCCGCCGAGGAAACTGACATCCTCAGCGGACTGAGCGGTTACGGTTGATTCCGCCGGATCAACGTCGCCTTTGGAGATGAACCTCCACCGTCTGCTCTTGGCCGGTGGCGCCTGGTGCCATCCTACGCCCACTGACCGCCGCGGGCTAAACCTGCAGCTCACACCTCCCCAGTCGTTCTAGCCTGACGAACGGCCGCTTCCGCCGCGCCCGTCGTTGCGGCGAACTGCACCCCTGAAAAAGCTCGACCGGCAGGTCGGTCATCGAACTTCCCTCGTTCTATGTCGCCGGCCACCGCGCAAATCCGTAGAGAGTAGGCCACCACCAGGAATCTCGGTAGTGTGTGATCGTGCGGCCACCTATTGCCATCAAGGCGGCGGTTTGCCTCGTGTCCTCTCGCCAGCGCCACGCCTTCAATTCCCACTTCCCAATTCCCGTCCAGGATCTGCCCATGAAGAGACTCATCACCGCCATAGCCATCACCGCCGTTCTCGCCGCCGCCGCAACCTATCAATACGTTCAGTACTCGGCGGAGCATCGGCAAGCCGACCTTCTGGCGAGACTGCACGTCGTGGAGCAGACCCTGTCCGAGACCAAGAACGACCTCCTCGGCTATACCACTTTCACCCATTATCTGGAGGTCACCAAGAGAGCCATCACCGGTCAGACCAGATTCCTGGCGGCAAGAATCGACCGAGAGTACGTCCATGTCGAGCACATCAGGAGGACAGCGTTGAGCATCAAGTCGGACGCCACCATCATTCTGAAGTACGCGGTGGAGTATTCCGTCGGCTACGACCTGAGCCCCGAGAGTTTCACCGTTGCCGGAGACGCCAGCGGCATCACCGTGACCTTGAAGAGACCGGAACTCGTTGCGTCGCCGGCCATCGGGGCTATTTCCCATGAGATCGCCAGCAAGGGGCTGCTCATCGATGAGAAAGAGCATGTGATCGCTCTGCAGCAGCGACTGACCAGCATCGCGGAGAAGCAGGGCGACGCCATCAAGAAGGAAGAAGCCGTCATCGCCCTGTGCGAGCGGAAGCTCGGCGAATTCCTGCGCGACTTCCTCTCGAAGCAGCCGAACGTTCGGTCCGTCCCGACGATCACCTTCGCGTATCGCTAGAAATGCCTGCGCTGAGCCACCGTTCCATCGCAACCTGAGCACCACCAAGGCAAGCACCACCAAGCACTGACCAGTTAGCTTTCACCCACCATGCCCGGCCCTTTCCAAGGAGTCGGGCATTTTTTTGCCCACGAAAGGAGTTGCACATGTCATCAAGCGTCACCGATCAGCTTCCCGCTGAGCAACACAAGCTGAGCCGCAAAGCAAGGTACCACCCGCATTCCCTGCCTACCCTGGAGGTGCCCCATGCTCGTCCTTCGTGATCCCGAGGTTGCCGGAAGCATCGCCGCCCCGGAGATACGCCAACTGGTCGAGCAACGCTTCCTGGATATCTGCGCCGAAGAACCCTACGAGCCCGACGTGCATGGCTACATGATCGTCGTCGAAGCTGGCGACAGCGTTCGGGACCTGGAGGAAGAGAGCGGTTGCCCTCTGCTTGCTGATCCATGCTTTGAAGTCCTGGAGGAGCTGGACAGCTGCTACGAAATGGTCATCGTCCCCGGCGACGGCGATTTCGGCATCGTGATCTTCATCCCCAAGCTCGAAGGCATCGATCCCGACCTTCTGGCCGTGTGTGCCGAGTATGCAGTCCCGGCGCCCTGAAGCCCTACCGCACTTCCTCTGCCACCCCCTCAAGCCACCCTGGCCTTCACGGTCTCGGTGGCTTTTTCTTTTATGGAGCCCGCAATGCAAAACCA
>DDUX01000164.1:3838-19435 GCA_002345025.1 Candidatus Accumulibacter iunctus
CGTGCCCACGCCGAATGCCTCGCCCTGCTGGAGGTGCTGCGTCGCCAGGTGCGCGCCGTGGAAGGTCTTCAAGTCCTGCAGATAGAACTCGACGGCGGCACCGAATGGCTGCTGACCACCGACCTGGCCTTTGCCCGCGCTTACCTGGCGGATATCGGGGGCAGGGACGTCGCCGTCTTCGCCCCCGCAGCCGTCGTCGAGGAGCAGTACGGCGGCGTCGCAGCCCTCGGCACGCTCGGCTGACGACTGCGCAAATCCAACCATCTTATATGGATGAAGCCATCCGCCACCTCAAATTCACCCACCACGTAAAGGAGTCAAGCAATGAAGAAGCCCGTTCAGAAAGCATCGGCACCGGAAATCCTCACCGAAGCCGCAACCATCGAAGCCGCAACCATCGAAGCCGCAACGCCCGAGGCAACAGCCACCAAGGCAGCAGCTACCAAGGCAGCAGCTACCAAGGCAGCAACTACCAGGGCAGCAACTACCAGGGCAGCAACTACCAGGGCAGCAACTACCAGGGCAGCAGCCACCAAGCCCATCACCGCCAAGCCCGTCAAGCCATTGCCCACTGTCCCATCCCTGCGCATCCTGAAGATCGGCCATTGCCTGACGGTCTCCGGGAAATCGACCCTGACGTATCACGTTGGCTGCACCCCGGAATCGGCAATCCAGATTCGCCTGTATGCCAACAGCGGCAAGGGCTTCCTCAATCAGGACTGGATTCCCTGGACGGCGATTCAGGAGAGGCTTAAGCCGCAGTCGGGCGAAAGCACTTTCACGTCGCAGGTGCTGCATGCGCTGTTCCGTGGGAAGTCGCTGAACAGTCCCGGGTTTCTGATGGCGGTGCTGAAGGCGGAAGGCGTGGTGAAGCCCTCGACGGTCAAGCGCCGCTGCTATGAAGCGACGAAGGACGCGAGGTTTCTTGCGGAGATCGAGCGGCTGATGGCGTCTGCGGTCGATCTCGCGGTCGATGCAGCGGCGAAACCAGCAGCGAAACCGGCGACATCCAGGCTGAAGAAGCAGGCTGCCGATACAGCGACCGAGGTCGCGACCGAAGCCGTGACCAACGTAGCGACCGAGGCAGCGACCGAGGCAGCGACCGAGGCAGCGACCGAAGGAAGCGGGGATGCCGCTGAGTGACCTAGCGCTGACTGAGTACTCCGTTCGTTCGAGTTGTAGTCCGGAGGTGCCTCGCAAGGTGCGTCCGTAACTCAAAGAAACGTAAGGCTTTCTCCGGGGCGTCGCAACGCACCCACGCAATACCGACCCTATACCGACCCCGACAGCGCCGTGGGTGCTCGGTCTCTGCTTGGTAACGCAAGGGTTTCACCGTCTTGAGCATTTCAATTTCTCACTCCAAGGAGTCCCAATGCTGGAAATCATTGTTGCTGTGCTGCTCGCTGGCCTGAGTAGCTATGGGGCCGCTGCGACGCGAATGATCTGGGCTGCGGCCTGGACCGTCCTGCTGTAGCCAAGCCCTGCTGTCCCTTCACTTCAACCATCCCGAAAGGAGCCATACCCGTGTTTCGCCCCAACGATCTCATGAACGCCCTCGATACCGTCCTGGCCTGGGAACTCTCCGACGCATCAATGGCTGCGGCGCTGACGGCTCAAGCCAATCTGCTGGCCGGCGGCTCTCCATTCCGTGGCCCGAGGAAGGCATTCTCGTCAGGACGACGAGTGTGGGGAAGAACGCCGGCTGGTTACCCCACCAAGGCCGTCACCGCCAAGACCGTCACCACCAAGGCCGCGACCACCAAGGCAGCGGCCGGCAAGGCAGCAACCCTCAAGGTAGTCAAAGCAGCCAAGCCAGTCGCCGCCGTTCCATCCCCGCGCGTCCTGACGGTTGGCCGCTGCCCGACGGTATCCGGGAAATCGACCCTGACGTATCACCCTCACCGTGGTGGGCGACAGCGGGTTGCTGGCAGGCGAAGGCAGCGTAGTTGGCGGCACCACCACGGGCGGCGGGACGAAGTTTTGCGCTTGAGTTGCCTCGGCGGTGGCTCGATGAGCCGCCAGGGACGTGTCATCCTTGATGGTGATGAAAGGGAGGCCCTGCATACCATTGCATTTCCCGCCAAACGCGGGAGAATCGGGCGCTGGCACAACCTGGGGTAAGCAATGAATGTCGTTTCCAACCGGCTGCGGGCAACGCAGCGCTGCCGTGCGGCCGTCATTGCCGTCGCGGTGGTGGTTGCCGCCGCCGCGGCCTGGTTCTGGTACTCGCGCGGCGAGGCGCTCAAGCCCAGGGGCGCCGGCGCAGTTGCCGTCGTCAGTGCCGCGGTTGCCGCCGCCGATGTGCCGGTGCGCCTCAGTGCCAACGCCTCCGTGACCGCGGTGGAGTCGGTCGATGTGCGGGCCCAGATCGCTGCCACCGTCAAGGCCGTCCATATCAAGGAAGGGCAGTCGGTGCGACGCGGCGACCGGCTTTTCTCGCTCGATGTGCGCACTGAGGACGCCAACCTCGGCGAGGCTGAGGCGCAGGTGGCGAAGAGCCGCGGCGATCTCGCCAACGCCGAGCGCAACCTGCAACGGCAGCACGAGTTGTTCAAGCAGAAGTTCATATCGCAGACCGCGCTGGACACGGTGCAGAACCAGGTCGACAGCCTGCGTGCCCAACTGGCGGCGGACATGGCTGCCGCCGAATCCAGCCGGGTGGCGCGCGGTTTCGGCGATATCGTTGCACCCATCGCCGGGCGCACCGGCGCCGTGGCCGTCTTTCCGGGCAGCCTGGTGCAGCCAAACGGTCCGCCACTGGTCGGCATCACCCGGATCGACCCGATCAACGTCAGCTTCACCCTGCCCGAGCGCGAGCTGAGCGCGCTGCAAGCGGCCTTTGCCACCGGGCCGGTCATCGTTACCGCTCACTTCGACTCGCCGGGGCAGCCGGCGCTTGAGGGCAGGCTGAGCTTCATCGACAACAGCGTCGACAGCGCCAGCGGCACGATCCGCGTCAAGGCGCGCTTCGCCAACCCCGACGGCCGGCTGTGGCCAGGCATGTTCGTCAAGGTGAGCCTGTCGCCGCGCACCCTGGGCGGCGCGCTGACCGTGCCGGCGCAGGCGGTGCAGACCGGGCCGGAGCAGAAATTCCTGTACGCGATCGGCGAGGACGGCAAGGTCAAGGCGGTGCCCGTGCGCGTGCTGCTGGTGCAGGACGGCACCGCCTTGGTCGAAGGCGCCGGCGTCATCGCCGGCATGCGCGTGGTGCTCGAAGGTGCGCAAAACCTGCGGCCGGACAGCGAGGTGAAGGAAGGCGGCAAAGAGACCGGCAACGAGCCGGGCCAGGCGAAGCAGAAAAAGGACAGGTCGTGAACCTGTCCGAGCTGTGCATTCGCCGTCCGGTGATGACGGTGCTGCTGTCCGTGGCCGTCATCGTCGCCGGCGTCATCGCCTACGGCGGCCTGCCCGTCGCCGCCCTGCCCAGCTACGATGCGCCGACGATTTCGGTCACGGCGTCGCTGCCCGGCGCCAGCCCGGAGACCATGGCGTCGTCCGTGGCCACGCCGCTGGAGCGGCAGTTTTCCACCATCTCCGGTGTTGCGGTGATCAGCTCGACTTCGACCGCTGGCAGCACCTCCATTACGCTCGAATTCGACCAGGACCGCAACATAGACAGTGCCGCGATCGACGTCCAGGCCGCTTTGCTGAGGGCGGAGCGCGCGCTGCCCGAAGAGATGACCTCGCCGCCGGACTATCGAAAGGTCAACCCGGCGGATTCGCCGATTCTCTTCCTGTCGCTCACCTCGCCCTCGATGTCGCTGTCCGACCTCACCGCGTTCGCCGACGGCCTGATCGTACCGACGCTGTCGACCCTGTCCGGCGTGGCGCAGATCAACGTCAACGGCCAGAAGAAGTACGCCGTGCGAGTGCGCGTGAACGCCGATGCGCTGGCCAGCCGCAATCTGACGCTCGACGACATTTCCGCTGCGCTACGCAGCGCCAACGCCAACACACCCATCGGCACCCTTGACGGTCCGCGCCAAACGCTGACCATCCAGGCCAATGAGCAGCTTGGCAATGCCGNNCGCCAAACTCATCGTCGCCACGACGCCCGCCGGCGGGCCGGTGCGTCTGGCCGACGTGGCCGAGGTCGAAGACAGTGTCGAATCAGTCAAGACCGCGAGCTGGGCCAACGGCGAGCGTGCCGTCACCATGTCGATCCGGCGCCAACCAGATGCCAACACCGTGGCCACCGTCGACGAGATACGCGCGATCCTGCCGCGCATCCTCGCCCAGATGCCGTCTTCGGTCAGCCTCACCCNNGAGCAGCTTGGCAATGCCGCGGCATTCGCCAAACTCATCGTCGCCACGACGCCCGCCGGTGGGCCGGTGCGTCTGGCCGACGTGGCCGAGGTCGAAGACAGTGTCGAATCAGTCAAGACCGCGAGCTGGGCCAACGGCGAGCGTGCCGTCACCATGTCGATCCGGCGCCAACCAGATGCCAACACCGTGGCCACCGTCGACGAGATTCGCGCGATCCTGCCGCGCATCCTCGCGCAGATGCCGTCTTCGGTCAGCCTCACCCTGCGCGTCGACCGCTCCCTGGCCGTGCGCGCCGCGATCCATGACGTCCAGCTGACGCTGGCCGTCACCATCGCGCTCGTGGTGCTGGTGATCTTCCTGTTCCTGCGTAGGGCCAGCGCCACGTTCATTCCGGCACTGTCGCTGCCGATCTCGCTGCTCGGGACGGTGGCCTTTATGCGGATGTTCGGCTACAGCCTCGACAACATTTCGCTGCTGGCCATCACCCTGGCCGTCGGCCTGGTGGTGGATGACGCCATCGTCGTGCTGGAAAACATCGTCCGCCATATCGAAAACGGTGAGGCGCCGCTGCAGGCGGCGTTGCGCGGCTCGCGCGAAGTCAGCTTCACCATCATCTCCATTTCGGTCTCGCTGGTGGCGGTGTTCATCCCCGTCTTCTTCATGCCCGGCGTCATCGGCCTGCTCTTCCACGAGTTCGCCGCGGTGGTCACCATCGCCGTGCTGGTGTCGGCTGCGGTGTCGCTCACCATCGTGCCGATGCTGGCCAGCCGCTACATCCGCCACGAGACCAGCGAAGGCCTCGGCAGACGCCTGACGGCCTGGTTCGAGCGTGGCTTCAGGCGTGCCCTGGCGCTGTACGAGCGCCGCCTGGACTGGGCGCTGCAGCACAGCCGCACCGTGCTGGCGCTGGCCCTCGCCACCTTCGTCGCCACCTGGGCGCTGTTCGTGGCGCTGCCCAAGGGCTTCTTCCCGCAGGAAGACATCGGCCAGGCCATCGTCACCGTCGAAGCGGTCGAGGATATCTCCTTTCCCGCGATGGTCGAATTGTTGATGCGCGTCGACCAGGTCATCCGCGCCAACCCGGCGGTGGAAACGCTCATCGTCAATGCCAACGACGGCAACAGCGCCCGCCTGTTCATGAGCCTACAGCCGCGCAGCGAGCGCCCGCACCTGGACCAGGTGGTGGAGAGCCTGCGCAAGGAAGTGCGCACGGTGCCGGGGGTCAAGGTCTTCATCAACCCGATCCAGAACCTGCGCCTGGGCGGGCGCATCAGCAAGAGCCGCTACCAGTACGTCATGCGCAGCGTGCAGGCGGGCGACCTGCGCGCCTCCGCCGAAGCCCTGGCCGGGCGCCTGCAGGACGACGAAGTCTTCCGCGACGTCACCACCGATGCTCAGTTGAAGGGCCTGCAGGCCAGGCTGAACATCGACCGCGACAAGGCCAACCAGCTGGGCGTGCAGATTTCCGACATCCGCTCGGCGCTCTACAGCGCCTTCGGCGAACGCCAGGTGTCCACCATCTTCACCGCCAGCGACAGTTACGCGGTGATCATGCAGTTGCGGCCCGAGGACAGCGCCGACGAGAGCGCCTTCGGCAAGATCTTCGTCAGAGCCCGCGGCGGCGCGCTGGTGCCGCTGTCCACCGTGGCCACGGTGGAGCGGCAGGTCGGCCCGGTCGCCATCAACCACACCGGCCAGCTCGAAGCGGTGACGCTGTCTTTCAACCTGGCGCCCGGCGCCGCCCTGGGCGACGCCTCGGCGCGCATCGATCGCTACAAGCGCGAGCTGAATTTCCCGGTGAGCATCCTCACCAGCTATGGCGGCGATGCGGCGGCCTTCCAGTCATCGCAGGCCAGCCAGATCGTGCTGATCGTCGCCGCGCTGCTGGTGATCTACGTGCTGCTCGGCATGCTCTACGAGAGCTTCGTCCACCCGCTGACCATCCTCGCCGGCCTGCCCTCAGCCGCGGCGGGCGCGCTGGTCATGCTCTGGCTGTTCGACATGGACGTGTCCATCATCGCCATGATCGGCATCCTCATGCTGATCGGCATCGTCAAGAAGAACGCCATCATGATGATCGACTTCGCGCTCGACGCCCAGCGCAGCGGCATGGCAGCGCGCGAGGCGATCCGCACTGCCGCCCTGCTGCGCTTCCGCCCCATCATGATGACCACCTTCGCCGCGCTGATGGGCGCCATGCCCATCGCCCTCGGCCTCGGCGCCGGCGCCGAACTGCGCCAGCCGCTGGGCCTGTCTGTGGTCGGGGGCCTGCTGTTCTCGCAGGTCATCACCCTCTTGATCACACCGGTGATCTACCTCGCGCTCGACCGCTGGTCCGGCAGCGGTCCGCTGAAGCTGGCCGGCGACCCCTGAACGCTCGTTTTGCGCTGCCTTGAACAAGTCGGCGCTGGGCGCAGGCCGGAGTTCGCGGAGCACTGCTCCGCGCCACCACAGCCGACCGACGATGCAGGGTAACCGGTAACCCTGCGGCGTTCGCCCCGCCTATGGAGCCTGCCGGTGCAAGGGAGAGCGCAGCGGGTTGGCGGCGAAGAGCGCTTTCCAGCAGCGGGGCGTGAGTTCGTGGACCCGGTCTGCCGGGTGCTGTCCGACGCGTTGCAGGACATCGACCAGATAGCCATACGGGTTGATGTCGTGCAGCCGGCAGGTGACGATCAGGCTTTGCAGGATGCCGACGTGCCGGGCGCCGAGTTCGGTCCAGCAGAACATCCAGTTGCGGCGACCCATCGGAATCACGCGCAGGGCCCGCTCGAGATGATTCGTATCGATCGGCACGTCCGGGTCGGCGAGAAACACTTCCAGTCCAAAGCGGCGGTCGCGGGCATAGGCCAGCGCCCTGGTCAGCGGATTGCTCGGCAGCAGACCCTGCGCCGCGAACCGTTCATCGATCCTGGCGAAGAAGCGCTCGACGACCGGCTTGGCGTGCGCCAGCCGGTGATCCTTCTTCCGCTCGCCGCTCAGCCCAGCCTGGCGGATGTCGTCCTCGATCCGGTACAGCTCGCCGATCAGCGCCAGCGCCTCGGCGGCGGCTTCCGGCTCCGCGGCCTGCGCCTCGAAGAAGCCACGGCGGGTATGCGCCCAGCACTGGGCATGGGTGACTCCCGTCTTCGCCGCGCAGTGGGCATAGGCGTGATGGCCATCCGACAGCAGCACCGCTCGCTCGGCCGGTGTCAGCCCCAGCGCCGCCTCGACGTGCTTGATCTCGCGGCTCTCGAAGAAGGGGAAACCCGCGTCGGTGAGGCGTTGGTGCTGGCGATCTCGTAGTCTTCGGGCGAGAGGCCATCGGTTTCCGGTGCCGACAGTTCGATGACCTCGACCGGCACGCGGGTCTCGTCGAAGAAGGGTACGGACTCGTCGTCGTTGCGCCGGCTTGCCGCCTTGCGGGTATGGGCGACGACGGGACGGCCTTTGGCTTCCGGCGCTGCCGGCTCGCTCGGCCATTCGCCCAGACTCATCTGGCCGGGGCTGCCGATGTCGATGCGGCGTTCGCTCTTCTGGCCGAAGAGCCGTCGCTTGAAGCAGTCGATCTGCTGCCTGAGCCCGGCGATTTCCTGGCCATTCCGTGCTCCGAGGAAGGCATTCTCGTCAGGACGACGAGCGCGGGGAAGAACGCCGGCTGGTTATCGGTTACGTCGAAGCGAGATTTCGCAGCCATCTCGAAAGCGGCGTCGCCGCCCACGGCTTCACTCGCGCCTGCTGCGACGACTGTCAGCACGCTTCACACCGTCCGCGGACCCGAAGCGGCGACAACGAACTGCTCGTCTGACCCAAAGGACCCTCGAACAGCCACAGCCACAACAACGGCAACGAAGTCGCTTGCCAGCGTCTCAAGCTGCGCCGTCGCGGAACAGACAGCCCAGGCTCTATCGACTCTCGCGGGCATCGGAACTGAGGCGCCAGTCTGCCAGCGGTCGCCCCAGCAACGTGGCGAGTTGGACGGCCTCGCGGGCGATCTGCCCGTCGTCAGGGTGGGATGCCAGGTTAAAGCGCTGGCCATCCTGCATCACCAGATTGAGTTCGTAGTTGTCGTAGTCGTCGTTCTCCGTGTCCTTGACGCGTTTGTAGACGATTTCCAGTTGGCGTACCTCGTCGAAGTCGAGTGTCGTCGTCTCGACGGCGAGGCCAAAGCTCGGCTTCAGGCCTCTCCTGTGCAGCACCTCGACGCGGCGCTTCAGGGTGTCGAAGCGGGCGCCAGTTCCCAGGAGGGAGGCAAGGTAACGCCCGACCCAAACGAACAACGCACAGATGCCAACAAACACCATCCCCAGCAGCGGACCTTGCCACAGATGCAGTGCGCCACCAACGATGCCGGCATAGCCGAGCAGGCTGATGATTCGAATCAGTAGCTGCGTCAGGCCAGTCGCACGGAAAACCCAGGTCGAGCCTTCATGGACAAGTCGGAGGGTCGTGAATCGCGAACCTTCGTCTGGTTCCAGAGCTGACGGCGGGTGATGATCGGTGACGTTCATGCGGGCTTCAAGCGAATGAAGCGGCTGCAGTGAGTTCAGACAAGGGGTGTGTCATTTCTTCCCTCCCGCTTCCGGTCAACATCATTGCATCCCGGTGGGCCGTGCTGGTCGTTGAACCACTCACCGTAGACCCGCAGGGTGGGCGGGCAGGGGCCGCGAAACCTGGCCGTGCCGACCCGGTCCGCAGTCACCGGGGAACGGATTGCTCACTGCCCGTCGCTCACAGCGAGGCGAGCCTGTGTACATGGCCGAGCTTCTCGTCCGACACACCGGCGAGGTTTCCTTCCACGATGCGCTTCTCGCGCAGCAACGTTGCGAAGACGATGGCGAGTTGCGGGTAACGATAGTCGTACTTCCGGTTGATCTCATGTCAAGCTTTGCCGCGCCATTCCTCTACTGACCACATGTCCTCTGCACGGCTGGTGTCGGCGGCCCGCCCCCTCGAACGCCGCCAGGGTTGCTGCCAGTTCGCGTTGCAGCGCTGCGTTGACACGCACCGCGGTTTGACCGAGAGCATGGCGGATGGACCGACGCGGATTGTAAGCGAGGGCTGCGCGGCGACCAACCTGCCTAGTGGAACTTCCGGGGCAACCGCATCTCCGATCTGCTGCAGGACATCGGCCAGGTACTCGTACGGGTTGATGTCCCGCGGCCGGCGCCTGACGAGCAGCCTCTGCAGGACGTCGACGTGCCGCGCGCCGGGTTCGGTTCAGCAGTGCATCCGGTTCCGGCGACTCATCAGGATCCCGCAGGGGGCACTCGAGGTGCTTGATGTCGATCGGAATTTCCGGTTCGGGGACGAATGCCGCGAGGCCAACGCGGCGGACAGAGGCTTCGGCCACGGCTTTGGTGCGCGGCCCGCTCGCCGGTCCGCGCCAGCACCGCCGCTGCTCGGCGGCCTGTTCCTCGGCGAAGCTACGGCGGGTATGCGTCCAGCTTCTATCAGCTTCCCCTGTCGAGTTCCCGCTGCGTGCTGGTCGTTGACGGGAGGGGCTGCAGGCAACCCGCGTTTCGCGTTTCGTGATGCGGCGGGCAGTTCCAATGCCTCGGGAGATTGATGAGGCGCGCGGTAGTCGAGGGTCCTCTGCACCGCCAGCAGTTGCAGAAGACCTCGGCGTACTTGAATGTCCCAGTACTCGTGTCGGCATGGCTGGCGTTGTGACCACCATGAATCGAATCCCTTCGGGACGCACCTAATCCTCAACAGGCCACTGAAGCGGGCGGGGTCCATCCCCGCGAGCGCGTGTGTGCGACACGCCCTGCGCATGCGAGTCGCCGCAGCCTGCCAGTGCTCAAGGGACTCAGCGGATGGCGCCGACGAAGCTTTCGATCGTTGGCCGCGCTGCGTGCAGGTGCGCCAGGCAGTCGTCCCAGAGCGCTGGCCGCAGACCGAGGCGTCGCAGTTGCGCCGCGTCCTGGTCGCTGGCCAGCGTCTCGACGAAGCCGTCTAGTACCGCGTGCGCGGCGCGGTTGGCGAGGCCGGTCAGGGCGCAGAGGCGGTATTCGTCGCCGCCGGCGTCGGGGTCGTGATGGTGGGCAATCGCGGCGATGTAGCGTGCTGGCAGGTCCCAGCGCTCGGCGACCATCTGGCCGACTTCCGGGTGCGTGAACTCGAACAGCGTGCGCTCGGCAGCGAGACTGCCGAGCGCCGAATTTCGCTCCAGCTCGAGCACATGCCGGTAGCTTGACTCGGCCTGGACGGCAAAGATGAGCTTGCCGATGTCGTGCAGCAGACCGGCCATGAAAGCCTCGTCGCCGGGGTAGCGGACGGCTGCCGCGAGAAAGCGGGCTGCCGTCGCGGCGGCGATCGAGTGCTTCCAGAAGTCGACCAGATTCAGCCTCTCGGTACGAAAGGAGTCGAAGGCGCCGACCGAGATCAGCATTCCCTGCACGTTGGTGAAACCGAGTACGCGGACGGCGTCGGCAATCGTGCCGACGCGGCGGCAGAGGCCGAAGAACGCGGAGTTGGCAACACGCAGGATCTTCGCCGAGATCGCCGGATCGTGAACGATTACCCGCTCGACTGCCCGGGCGTCGCTGGCCGGATCCTGCAGGACGCGCAGCGCCTGCATGACCACCGCCGGCAGCGTCGGCACCTCGTATACGTCGATCGGCCGGAAGCGGGCCAGCGGTTCGGCCGTCAGCTTGTTGCCGTCGAGGCCATCGTTCGCCTCGAGGAGCCTGGTGGGCAGTCCGGGATGGACGAGCTGAAAGGCGTGGATCGGTTGCGGCAGGTCGCGCAGGCGGAGCATGCCGACATCGTGCAGGCTGCTGCCGCCGGGCAGGGTGCTGCGAACCAGCGCTTCGGTTGCCGAGCTGAGCAGGGTCTGGCCGCCGTGCGTCACCGCCAGCAGGCGGGCGACGCGATTGAGCGTGCGACCGAAATAGTCGCCGCTGCTGAGGTACGCCGGCCCGCTGTGCAGCGCGATGCGCACGCGCAGCGGGCTGCGCGTCGGCCACTGCTCGCCGGCGAGGCTCGTCTGGATCTGGCTGGCGGCCCGCAGCGCTGCCGCGGCGTCGTCGAAAGTGACGCAGAAGGCGTCGCCGACCGTCTTGAAGACGAGTCCACCGTGGCGCTCGATCGCCGCCGAGAGCAGCGTGTTGTGCCGCTGCAGCGCGACGCGCATCGTCTGCGACTCGCTTTCCCAGAGGCTTGTCGACCCTTCGATGTCGGTAAACAGGAAGGTGGTGTCGATCAGTGCGGCATCGCCGAGGCCGGGCGTGCCGAGTTCCATCTGCCGCATGGCCTGCTGCCGGTGCGGCTGCTCAGGGCTGCCGGCGGGTGGGCGGGCGGCTGTCGCTCCGGGACAGTCCGAGGAGGCCGATCGCCAGGCCGAACAGGGTCAGCGCAGCCGGTTCCGGGATGAGGCCGACGGTGCACGACGAGCGGGCGTCGCGCAGGCAGACGTTGTCGAGCCGGGAATCGTCGTTGCCCTGGCCGTCGCCGGTCTTCCAGTCGGCGTTGATCCAGATGCCGTGCACGTTGGCGAGGACGGCACGGATGTAGTTGTCGCTTGCCACCAGTGCGAACGGGTTGTTCGTCAGCCAGCCGGCCGATGTGTCGAGGGCGAAGTCGTAGTGCGTCAAACTGGCGGTTGCCGGTGGTGCGGTCGCAATGAAGATCATGCGGCCCGCGTCGCCGAGAATCGCGATGTTGGGGAAGGGGTCGCCATCGTTCTGGCTGTCCTGCAGGTCGTAGCTGATCGAGCCGCCGAAGAAGGCACTCTTGTCGCCGCTGTAGGCCGCCGACGAGCGGAAGGTGGTCCACGGATAGAGGTCACCGGTACGCAGCGTGCCGCCGACCGGGTCATGACCGACAGGGCCGGTGAAGCTGTCGTCGACCGCCGGCAGCAAGCCGGACAAGTTGATCTTGCCGGTTCCCCAGCCCTCTGCGTCGAGGTTGAAGTCGGAGCGGATGACGGCGGCGGACGCGCTCGTCAGGGCAAGGCTCAGGACCGCCGCAACGACTGCTGCAACAAGGTTTTTCTTCATCTCGCTTCTCCAGGAAGATGCTGCTCTCGGCCAGCCGCCCACCGCCAGGGTGCTTGCCGGCGGCCAAGGGCACGACAGCGATGCGCGCGACACGCTCCTGCAACCGGCGGCTGAGAGGCCGGGTGCGCGCGCCAGCGGCGAGGAGGCTGCCCGCGTCGGCGGCAACACGCGACACGACTGCCGCAGGCGCTGGACCGGCTCCCGCGCAACAGGTCTGCGCCCGGGCACGGCTACCGCGACAAGTCTGGATCATTCGTGCCCGGCGTGCAAGCATGCCGGTGCTCGGGCCGCTGCTGCGGCGCCGGTTGAACGGGCGCCGCCAAGCGCTGTCATTGTCACTGCGGGCACCGCTCGCAGCACGCACCCTTCTGGAGAACCCGCATGCGCCACTCGCCGTTCAACACCCTGTCCCGCTTCAGCCCGCCCGGCCAGCCGGAGGCCCTGTATTACTCGCTGCCGGCACTCGCCAGCGCCGGTATCGGCAAAGTCGATCGCCTGCCGGTGTCGCTGCGAATCGTCCTCGAGGCGCTGCTGCGTCATTGCGACGGGCTGCGGGTGAGCGAGAAGCACATCGTCGAGCTGGCGCAATGGCAGCCCCGGGCGGAGCGCAGCGAGGAGATTCCCTTCGTCGTTGCGCGTGTCGTCCTGCAGGACTTCACCGGCGTGCCGCTGCTCTGCGACCTGGCGGCGATGCGCCAGGTGGCGGCCGAGCGCGGGCTCGATCCACGACGCATCGAACCGCTGGTGCCGGTCGATCTGGTTGTCGACCACTCGATCCAGGTCGATCACTACGGGACGCCAGAGGCGCTGCAGCAGAACATGCACCGCGAGTTCGAGCGCAATGGCGAACGCTATCAGTTCATGAAGTGGGGCATGCAGGCCTTCGATACCTTCCGCGTCGTGCCGCCCGGAGTCGGCATCGTCCATCAGGTCAACCTCGAGTACCTGTTCCGCGGCGTGCGGCAGCAGGAGACGGCCGACGGACGACTGTGCTTTCCCGACACGCTGGTCGGAACCGATTCGCACACGACAATGATCAATGCCGTCGGCGTCGTCGGCTGGGGTGTCGGCGGCATCGAGGCCGAGGCGGCGATGCTCGGCCAGCCAGTCTATTTCCTGACTCCGGACGTGGTCGGCGTCGAACTCGGCGGTCGTCTGCGCGAAGGCGTCACCGCGACCGATCTCGTGCTGACGGTGACCGAACTGCTGCGGCGCGAGAAAGTGGTCGGCACCTTCGTCGAGTATTTCGGCGACGGCGCGAGCACGCTGTCGGTGACCGATCGCGCCACCCTGGCCAACATGGCGCCGGAGTACGGCGCGACGATGGGTTTCTTCCCGGTCGACGAGAAGACCGTCAGCTACATGCGCAGCAGCGGTCGCAGTGAAGACGACTGCGTGCTGTTCGAGGCCTATTTCCGTGCCCAGGGTCTGTTCGGCATCCCGCGCGCCGGCGAGGTCGACTATTCGCGGCGCGTCCACCTGGACCTGTCGACGATCGTTCCCTCGCTCGCCGGCCCGAAGCGGCCGCAGGACCGGATCGCGCTGCCCGACATGGCCAGCCGCTTCAACGCCCTGTTCAGCGCCGCGGAGTCGGCGGACGGCTTCGGGCGGCCGGCGGCGAGCCTGGCGCAGCGCTACCCGACCGGGCTGCCGGGCGTCGACCTCGGCCATGGTGACGTCCTGATCGCGGCGATCACCTCGTGCACCAACACCAGCAATCCGGCGGTGATGATCGCTGCCGGGCTGCTGGCAAGGAAGGCGGTGGCAAAGGGGCTGCGCGTCAGGCAGCACATCAAGACTTCGCTGGCTCCCGGTTCGCGGGTGGTGACCGATTATCTCGACCGCGCTGGGCTGCTGGCGCCGCTGGCGGAACTGGGTTTCGCGCTGGTCGGCTATGGCTGCACCACCTGCATCGGCAACGCCGGCGACCTCGACCCGGCGTTCAACAGGACGATCGCCGAGCAGCAGCTGATCGCCGCGGCGGTGCTCTCGGGCAACCGCAACTTCGAGGCGCGAATCCACCCCGGCCTGCGCGCCAACTATCTGGCGTCGCCGCCGCTGGTGGTGGCGTTCGCGCTTGCCGGTCGGGTCAACATCGACCTCGAGAACGAGCCTCTGGGAACCGGCGCCGATGGGCAGCCGGTGTACCTGCGCGACATCTGGCCGAGTTCGGACGAGATCGGCGCCGTGCTGCCGCTGGCGCTCGATCCGCAGACTTTCCGCCGGCGCTACGCCGACGTCAGCGCCGACCAGGACCTGTGGCAGGCGATTCCGGCACCGACCGGCGAAGTCTACGACTGGCCGGCGTCGAGCTACATTGCCCGGCCGCCGTTCTTCGAACTGCCGCCGCAGGCTGCCGGCGACATTCTTGGCGCCCGCGCGCTGCTGCTGCTCGGCGATTCCGTGACCACCGACCACATCTCGCCGGCTGGCTCGTTCGGCGAGGCGACGCCGGCGGGGCAGTGGCTGCGCGCACAGGGGGTCGAGCGCGCCGATTTCAACTCCTATGGTTCCCGCCGCGGCCATCATGAGGTGATGATGCGCGGCACCTTTGCCAATGTCCGGATTCGCAACCTGATGTTGCCGCCCGATGCCGATGGCCGTCGGCGCGAGGGCGGTTACACGCTGCTCGACGGGCAGCCGACGACCGTCTTTGCGGCGGCGACGAGCTACCTGGAACGGGGGATACCGAGCATCGTCGTCGCCGGCGAGGAGTACGGTACCGGCTCGTCGCGCGACTGGGCCGCCAAGGGAACCCGCCTGCTCGGCGTCCGCGCGGTGATTGCCCGCAGCTACGAGCGGATTCACCGCGCCAACCTGGTCGGTATGGGCGTCCTGCCGTTGCAGTTCATCGGCGACGAGTCGGCCACCTCGCTCGGCCTGCGCGGCGACGAGCGCTTCGACATCAGCGGACTCGCCGGCGGGCTGTCGCCGATGCAGCAGGTGTCGCTGACAATCACGCGGGCCGATGGCGAACGCCGGCAGTGTCCGTTGCTCTGCCGTATCGATACGCCGATCGAGGTCAGCTACTACCGCGCCGGCGGCATCCTGCCGTTCGTCCTCGGCCAGTTGCTGGGCGGGCACTGAAACGCAGATGCCAGCGTGTTCGGCGGCGGGCTACCGCGACGTCCCACCACCCGGCGTCGCCGCGGCGGCAGAGCCGGTCATCGGCTTGGTGCGGTCCGGAATCGTCGCTGCATCAGCGCTGTTGCGCAGCACAATGCTCTAAGCATGACTTGTGCGGGGCTGCCGCAGGCGGCTTCAGGCGGCCACCGCGGGGTTGGCCTGCGGCGGGTCGGCGTCCTCGCGTTGGCGCTGCCGGCTGCTGACGGTCGCCTCGAAGCGGTTCTGC
>DDUX01000013.1:0-5152 GCA_002345025.1 Candidatus Accumulibacter iunctus
CGCGCACCGGGCTCCGCAGTAGCCGCCGGAGCGCGTGCGGCGGTAGGCGACGCCGGCAGGGGCCGCGTCTCGACGGCTGGCGGCGCGATCGCTCTCGCCTCGGCTGCCGGCCGCTCCGGCGACGCCTCGACGGCCGCCGGGGCGGGCTTGAGGGGCGGCAAGTCGAGCAGCCTCGGATCGACCCGGAAGGGAGCCGTGCCTTGTGCACGCGCTGCTGCAGCGTAGCCGACAGCCAGCGCTCCGGCAAAGGTGCAACAGAGGATCAAGCTCAGCGGCTTGCGCCGAAAAGGAAACTTCATTCCGCTGCGGGTCAGTGATTGATACGTCGAGTGGTAGGGCTCCGTCGGCACATGAAGCACGCGCCCGGATGCTAAAATCGGCCAATTCTAGCATCATCGTCAAAGGAGAAGCGGCATGCCGCGCACGACCCTGCTACGGCACTGGGTGCACAAGCTGTTCGCAGAGCAGTTCCCCGGGCAGGACATCCCGGTCGAACCGGCTTCAGCCGATGCCAGCTTCAGGCGCTATTTCCGGCTCACCCTGCCGGACGCGAGCACCCGGATCGTCATGGACGCGCCGCCCGAAAAGGAAGACTGCCGCCCTTTCCTGCAGGTTGCGGCGCTCTTCCGGCGCGCCGGAACACACGTCCCCGAGGTGCTGGCGGAGGACCTCGACCAGGGCTTCCTGCTCCTCTCCGATCTCGGCAGCACCACCTACCTGCAGGCTCTGGCGGACCGCAAGGCAGCCCCACGACTCTACCGCGATGCCAACAGTGCGCTGATCGGCATCCAACTCGCCAGCCAGCCCGGGCAGCTGCCCGAGTACGACCATGTCCTGCTTGCTCGCGAACTCGCCCTGTTCCCCGAATGGTACCTGACACGACACCTCGGACTGACCATCGACGCCGTGCTCGATCGCGATCTGCAGGCGATCTTTGCCGCCGTCCTGGCAAACAACCTGCGGCAGGCACGGGTCTTTGTCCATCGTGACTATCATTCGCGCAATCTGATGGTGGTTGGTGAAGAATCGGCAGCCTTTCCGGCCAACCCGGGCATCCTCGACTTCCAGGACGCGGTCTGCGGCCCGCTGACCTACGACCTCGTGTCGCTCTATCGCGACGCCTACATCGACTGGCCGGAAGAGCAGGAACTCGACTTTGTCATCCGCTACTGGGAAGCTGCGCGTCGCACCGGCCTGCCGGTTCAGGACGACTTCCATGACTTCTACCGTGACTATGAATGGATGGGTGTCCAGCGTCAGCTCAAGGTGCTGGGGATCTTCGCCCGTCTCTGCCACCGTGATGGCAAGCACGACTACCTCAAGGACATGCCCCGGGTAACGGCTTATCTGCGCCGCACCTGCGAGCGTTACGCCGAGCTTCGCGTACTCGCCAAGTTGTTGGAGCGAATCGCAGGGCAACAACCTGACGTCGCTTTCAGCTTCTGATGAAGGCCATGATCCTGGCAGCGGGGCGCGGTGAACGGCTGCGCCCGCTGACCGACACGACGCCGAAACCCTTGCTCCGCGCCGGCGGGAGGCCGCTGATCGTCTGGCACCTGCTGCGCCTCGCGGCAGCCGGCTGGCGCGAAGTGGTGATCAACCATGCCCACCTCGGTCAGCAGATCGTCACGGCTCTCGGCGATGGCGCCGAGTTCGGACTGTCGATCAGCTACTCGCCCGAACCCGTCGGCGCTCTCGAAACGGCTGGCGGGATTGCCGCGGCGCTGCCGCTGCTCGGCCAAGAGCCGTTCCTGGCGATCAACGGCGACATCTGGTGCGACTGGGACGTCGGCCGCGCGCGACAAGTGATCGAGTGCGGGAACAACCGACAGCGAGGCGCGCACCTCGTCCTCGTTGACAATCCGCCGCATCATCCGGCGGGCGACTTCCGCCTGACTGGCGACACGGTCCTGGCTGCCGACCGACACACCGCCGACGGCACACTCACCTACGCCGGGATCGGCGTCTTCTGGCCAGAGTTCTTTGCCGGCGTCCCGCTCGGCGCCGTCATGAAGCTGCGCCCCCTCCTTGATGAAGGAATTCGCCGCGGTCTGATCAGCGGCGAACGGCATGCGTGCCGCTGGGTCGACGTCGGAACCTGCGAACGACTCGCGCTACTGGACACGGAGCTTGCGCATAGAGAATGAACCACCAACCCTATTCCCGGCGCCGCCAGCTTGTCCTCGACCGCCTCGGCGACGGCGTTGCCGTCATCCCGACCGCGCCAGAGAGGCTGCGCAACCGCGACTCGCATTACCCCTATCGCTTCGACAGTTACTTCTGGTACCTCAGCGGCTTCCCCGAGCCCGAGGCAGCGATCGTCCTTGTCGGTGGCAAGGAGGCCAGATCGATTCTCTTCTGCCGCGAAAAGAGCGATGAGCGCGAAGTCTGGGATGGCTTCCGCTACGGTCCAGCGACCGCCGCCGAGGCCTTCGGCTTCAGCGAAGCGCACCCGATCGCCACGCTCGACCAAAAACTGCCAGAGTTGATCGCCAATCGCGGCAGCCTGTGGCACTCGCTTGGTCACGACGCCGCCTGGGACCGCCGAATCGCTGCGGCGCTCAACACCGTTCGGGCCGACAGCCGCAGCGGCGCGCGCGCGCCGGGCGACATCCGCGATCTGCGCGTCCTGCTCGACGAGATGCGTCTGACCAAGGACGCTCACGAAATCGAGCTCATGCGCCGCGCGGCCAACATCGCCTCGGCCGGCCACGCGCGCGCCATGCGTGCCTGTCGGCCGGGGATGGCCGAACACGAACTGGAGGCCGAACTGAGTTACGAGTTCCGTCGCCGCGGCGCCGATGGACACGCCTACCCGCCGATCGTCGCCGGCGGGCCGAACGCCTGCATCCTGCACTATGTCGCGAACAACAGGTTGCTGGCGGGAAACTCGCTGGTCCTGATCGACGCCGGCTGCGAGTTGGCGGGTTACGCCTCGGACATCACCCGCACCTTCCCGGTCAGCGGTCGCTTCGGTGCCGAACAGCGGGCAGTATACGAAATCGTCCTCGCCGCGCAGGAGGCGGCGATTGCCGCCATTTGCCCCGGCGCGTCCTTCATGGACTACCACCAGGCAGCGCTGCGGGTCCTCGCCCAGGGGCTGATCGATCTCGGGCTGCTCGCCGGCAGTGTGGACGGAGTCCTCGAAAGCGAAGCGTACAAGCCCTGGTACATGCACCGGACGGGGCATTGGCTGGGACTCGATGTGCACGACGTCGGCGATTACCGCCGCGGCAGCGCCGACGGGGACTGGACCAGACTCTCTCCCGGGATGACCCTCACCGTCGAACCCGGCCTCTACTTCCGTCCCGGGACGAATGTCCCCGACCACCTGCACGGCATCGGCGTGCGCATCGAGGATGACGTGCTCGTCAGCGACGAAGGGTGTACGGTGTACACCAGCGCGCCAAAGAGCGTCGCCGAGATCGAAGAGGTCATGCGCCATGACTGAGCACGGCGAGTCGGTCGACGTCGCGATCATCGGTGCCGGCCCGGTGGGAATGACTCTCGCGCTGGCACTCGCGGGGGGTCCGCATCGCGTTCGCCTGATCGACGCCCGGCCGCGCGGCGCGTGGAGCAGTGACCCACGTGCACTGGCGCTGGCGCACGGAAGCCGCCAGGTGCTGGAAGGTCTGCAGGCGTGGAACCGCAACGCGGCAACCGCGATTTCGACGATTCACGTCTCGCAGCGCGCCGGCTTCGGCCGCACCCTGATCGACGCCAGCGACTACGGACTGCCGGCCCTGGGCTACGTGATGCGTTACCGCGACCTTGCGGCAGCCCTCGATGCGCGGCTGGGAGATTCCCTGTTGCTCGACAACTGCAGCGTGCTGCGAGTCGACAGTGACGACATCCACACCGGGCTCACCCTGCGCCGCGCCGACGAAACCTGGCGCATCACTGCGAAACTGGTCGTCCATGCCGAGGGGACGCCAGGCAATGACGACGACGTTCGCGTCTACGATTATCGCCAGCACGCCCTGGTCGCAGAGGTCCGACCGGCAGCGGCGCACGATCATCGTGCCTGGGAGCGCTTCACCGCCGACGGACCGATCGCACTCCTGCCACTCGACAGCGACTTTTCGCTGGTGTTCACCGTGCCGCCGGAGAAGGCTGGCGAGTTGCTCGAACTCGATGAGCAGGCGTTTCTCGCCAGACTGCACGAATGCTTCGCTGGTCGCCTCGAGTTCACGGCCTGCCGCACGCGTGCCAGCTTCCCGCTGGCATTGCGCATCCGCCGACAGATCACTGCCGGCCGCCAGGTGTGGATCGGCAACGCCGCGCAGACGCTGCACCCGGTCTCCGGTCAGGGCTTCAACCTCGGTCTTCGCGACGCCTGGGAACTGGCCGAGACGCTGCTCGGCACGGCCAGCGACGATGCTGGTGACGCGACTGCTCTCGCGGCCTACGGCCGGCGACGAGTGATCGACCGCAACGGCAGCGCAGCCTTTACTGACGGCATCGTGCGCGTCTTCTCGAACGATCTGGCACCACTGCGCTTCGCTCGCGGACTCGGCCTGCTGGCTCTCGAGCTGCTGCCGCCGTTGCGTCACTTCGTCGCTCGGCGAATGATCTGGGGAGCGCGCGCCTGGCCGTAGGGCCCGAGTCCCGGTTCCACGAACGTCGGCAACGACACCGTTTGCGCAAGCGTCACCGCTCGTGTTCCGCTTTGCCGCCGATTCGGCTAGACTTGGCCGCTTGCTCAAACCAGCCCAGCACGCGCGACGAGACCATGCAGCGAACAAACAAGATCCCCCAGTCCATCGAGTTCAAGGGCACCACCCTGCCGATAGTCGTCGTCACCCTGCGTTCGCTGCAGCCGGACGAACTGGCGAGAGCAGCCGCGACCCTGTTTGGCGACAGTGATTTCTTCGACGGTGACGCCGCCGTACTCGACCTCGCGCAACTCGCCGATGCTCCCGAAGCGGACTGGCGACGGCTGAAGCAGCTGTTCAAGTCACATGGCCTGAACGTCATCGGCGTTCGCGGCGGCAGCGAAGAGTTGCGTTATGCAGCTGCCTTTGCGGGCTTGCCGACCTATATGGTCAGCGACCGCGCGGCAGCCTTCACAGCCACGCGCGCGACAGCAGAGAGTGCGCCACCGGCTGCCGACGCAGCCCCCGCTGCCGCAGCAGCTCCGGCAGCTCCGGCA
>DDUX01000013.1:5468-7268 GCA_002345025.1 Candidatus Accumulibacter iunctus
GCTCCGGCAGCTCCGGCAGCTCCGTCGGCGCCGGCCGCCGCCAGGGCGCCAACCCTGTTCGTCAAGCGGCCCTTACGTTCCGGACAACAGGTGTATGCCCGCGGCGGCGACCTCGTCGTCCTGGGCGCAGTCAATGCCGGCGCCGAGGTCATTGCCGACGGCAACATCCACATTTACGCTCCACTCCACGGGCGCGCGCTCGCCGGTGCCAGCGGAGCAACGGAAGCGCGCATCTTCTGCACGCGCTTCGACGCCGAACTGGTCTCGGTGGCCGGACTGTATCGGACCTTCGATGGCGGCGTTCCGCACAAGCTGGCCGGCAGACCGGTCCAGGTGCGACTGTCGGAGAGTGCCGACAGCGACGCCAACCAGCTGATCGTCGAAGCACTCGACACCGACTGACGCTCGCCGCCGTGACGACACGGCAGCGCCCGCCTGCGGCAGCAGCAGCTTGCAACAGAAAGCACATTCTCCGGGTAGAATCGCGTCTTTGACCTGCGGGGAAAGATCCGTGACACGTATTGTCGTCGTAACATCGGGCAAGGGCGGGGTGGGAAAGACCACCACCAGTGCCAGCTTCGCGTCGGGCCTCGCCCTGCGTGGTTACAAAACAGCCGTGATCGATTTCGATGTGGGCCTGCGCAACCTCGATCTGATCATGGGCTGCGAGCGCCGGGTTGTTTATGACCTCGTCAACGTCCTCAATGGTGAGGCGACACTCACTCAGGCACTGATCAGGGACAAGCACGTCGAAAGCGGAAATCTTTTCGTTCTGCCAGCGTCACAGACCCGCGACAAGGACGCATTGACCGAGGAGGGTGTGGAAAAGGTCCTCAAGGAGCTCGAACACATGGGCTTCGACTATGTCGTCTGCGATTCACCGGCAGGTATCGAGAAGGGGGCGGTGATGGCGCTCACCTTCGCCGACGAAGCGCTGGTGGTCAGCAACCCGGAAGTTTCGTCGGTACGCGATTCCGATCGCATCCTCGGCATCATCCAGGCCAAGTCGCGGCGTGCGCTGCTCGGAGTCGAGCCAGTCAAGGAGCACCTGCTGATCACCCGCTACTCGCCGAAGCGCGTCAATGAAGGCGAGATGCTGTCATACAAGGATGTGCAGGAGATCCTCCGCGTACCGATCATCGGTGTCATCCCGGAATCCGAAGCGGTGCTGCAATCGTCGAACGCTGGCACTCCGGCGGTCCACCTTGCCGGAAGCGACGTCGCCGGTGCCTACCTCGACGTCGTTGGGCGCTTTCTCGGCGAGAGCATTCCCTTGCGTTTCGTCGACTACGAAAAGCCGGGCCTGTTGAAGCGATTGTTCGGGGGTAGATGAGCATGTCCCTGTTCTCCCTCATCTTCGGCAGCAAGCCGAAGACGGCAGCGATCGCCAAGGAACGTCTGCAGCTGATCATCGCGCACGAACGCAACGGCAGCACCAGCACGCCGGATTTCCTGCCGGCCCTGCAGCAGGAACTGATGGCGGTGATCTCGAAGTATGTCGCGGTGAACCCCGAAGACATCAAGGTATCGCTCGAAAAGCAGGGAAACTTCGAGGTGCTGGAGGTCAACATCGTCATGCCGGAGGCGGGCAGCAGGCTCTGAGGCGCCATGCCGCCACGACAGTTGCCGCCCGAGCTGCCGAAAGTCGTTACCTTCTTCGCCAGCTCGCGCGAGCAAGTTCCGGGTGCAATCGGAAGTGCGACTGAGGCCGGGGCGAGGCGTTTGGCGTTGGCATTCGGCACTGAAAAAATGGGCGGAGGTGGGGTAAATAGTGATGGGTTACTTCACCTTGGAGCGAGA
>DDUX01000139.1 GCA_002345025.1 Candidatus Accumulibacter iunctus
CGCGAAAGGCGGCAACCCTGCCGCTTTCGATCGTTCCGGGATTGGCCTCGAGCGTGATCTCGGCACCGGGCAGGAGCGGCAGGCGGCTGCGCAGCGCTGCCAGCAACTGGTCGACGACCTCGCCGGAGAGCAGGCTCGGCGTGCCGCCGCCGATGAAGATGCTGTCGACGCGGCGGCCCCAGACCAGCGGCAGAGCCGACTCGAGATCGGCGATCAGGGCCGTCAGGTAGTCGCCCTGCGGGATCGTCGCCGACGCAGTGGCCGTCGTGCCAGCGGCCGTCAGTGCATGCGAGTTGAAATCGCAGTACGGGCACTTGCGCACACACCACGGGACATGGACGTAAAGCGACAGCGGCGGCACTCGGCGAAACTCCGGCTGGCCGTGACCGGCGGCGACCAGCGGAATGAAAGCGCGCGCCAACTCGCCGGGCATCAGCGCCGGCTCTGCAGGCGCTCGACGAGGTGGGCCAGAGCCTGACCGCGGTGCGACCGGCGGTTCTTTTCCGCCGCGTCGAGTTCGGCGGCGGTCCGGTCGAGCTCGCGCAGGTAGAACACCGGGTCGTAGCCGAAGCCATCGTCGCCGCGTCCCTCCGGCAGAATCTCGCCTTCCCACTCGCCCTCGGCAATGATCGGCTGCGGGTCGTCGGCGTGGCGAACGAAGACGATCACCGAGACGAAGCGGGCCGTGCGTTGGCAGTTGTCGCCGAGTTCGGCAAGCAGCTTCAGGTTGTTGCGTGCATCCGATCTCGGTTCGCCGGCATAGCGTGCCGACTGCACACCGGGGGCACCGCCGAAGGCGTCCACACACAGCCCGGAGTCGTCGGCGAGCGCCGGCAGGCCGGTCATCCGCGACGCATGGCGGGCCTTGGCGAGGGCATTTTCGACGAAGGTGCAGTGTGGCTCATCGGCTTCGGCAACGCCGAGCTGCCCCTGTGGAACGAGTTCCCAGCCGAGCGGCGCGAGGATCGCGTCGAGTTCCCCGAGTTTCTTTCTGTTGTTCGAGGCGAGGACGATTTTCATTGCAGGTCTCACTGGCCGAGAGCAGCCTTCTGGTGGGCAACAAGCTCGACGATCCCCGATTCGGCGAGGTCGAGCAACTGATTCAGCTCGCCGCGCGAGAAGGCCTTGCCCTCGGCGGTGCCCTGCACCTCGACGAGTCCTCGATGGCCCGTCATCACGACGTTCATGTCGGTCTCGCAGTTGGCGTCTTCGGCATAGTCGAGATCGAGCACGGGTAGTCCCCGGTAGATCCCCACCGACACCGCTGCGACGTGATCCCGCAGCGGATTGACGGCGATCCGGCCGCGGCTCAGCAATTGCTCACAGGCATCGTTGAGCGCCACCCAGGCGCCGGTGATCGCTGCACAGCGGGTGCCGCCGTCAGCCTGCAGAACGTCGCAATCGAGCGTGATCTGGCGTTCGCCGAGAGCCCGCAGATCGGTGACGGCGCGCAGCGCGCGGCCGATCAGCCGCTGGATCTCCTGCGTCCGTCCGCTCTGCTTGCCCCTGGCCGCTTCGCGCGCGCTGCGCGTGTGGGTGGAACGAGGGAGCATCCCGTACTCGGCGGTCACCCAGCCTTGTCCGCTGCCGCGCAGGAAGGCGGGCACACCGTCCTCGACGCTGGCGGTGCACAGCACTCGCGTCGCACCGATCTCGATCAGCACCGAACCCTCGGCGTGACAGGTAAAACTGCGGGCAATGCGCACCGTGCGGAGTTCTGACGGCTGGCGCTGGCTGGGACGCATGCGGCCTCCTATTTCGAGTATTTCTGGATGGTCGAACGGATTTCATCGATCGCCCGCTCGATCTCCTCGTCGCTGAGATCCGTCTTGCGGTTCGGGTGGCGTCCGAATTCGTCCAGTCGGGTGGTCACGGTATCCCGCGGCATCGTCTTGGTCGAGACCAGGCCGCAGCTGCCGGGGCTGCTGTCTTCGTTGTAGGTGTCGCCCCAGCGCACGGCAATGAGCGAGAGGTTGTCCGCGGTCGGGCCACCGCGCGTCTCGGCCTGGTTGAGCAGCGTTGGAACTGTCCGCATCAGATCGGCGGACTTCAGCGCAACCGCCAGCATGTCCCCCGGGAAAGCGCTCCAGACGCCGTCCGTACACAGGAGCAGCACGTCGCCAGCCTCGAGGGTCGCTTTGCGCGAGTATTCGATTTCCGGCGTCTGCTTGCCGCCGAGGCAGCCATAAATCTTGTTTCGTTCCGGATGGGCGATCATTTCCGTCTCGCTGATGACTCCCTGATCGACCAGCATGCGTACGCGCGAGTGGTCCCTGGTCTGTGCCAGCACCTTGCCGTTGCGGATCAGGTAGAGACGCGAATCGCCCGAGTGCGCCCAGTAGGCAACGTTGTTCTGGACGATGCAGGCGACGCAGGTCGTGCGCGGCGAGTCGAGCAGATGGTGCTTGCCGGCAAAATCGAGAATCGCGTGGTGGGCGTTCTGCATGCCTTTCTGGAGAAACATGAAGGGGTCACGGGTGCGCGGCTTGAACTCGCCCGGGAAGGCCTCGGTCAGTGTCTGCACGGCGATCTGCGCGGCGACCTCGCCATAATAATGACCACCCATGCCGTCGGCGACGACCATCAGCAGGGCTTCACGCGAGTAGCAGTAAGCCAGTCGATCCTCGTTGTTGGCGCGCTTGCCCGTCCGCGAATCCTGATAGATGGTGAATTTCATTCGTCCCTTGTCTTCCTCAGCTTGCCAACGACCTGTCGCAGCAGGCTGTCCTTCTGCTGCACGGTGCCCGATGCCGGTGCGATGACGGGTTCAGTAAGCGCCTTTTGCAGCGCGAAAACGCTTTGCGGGCGGTAGCCGTGGTTGAGGCTGAGGCACCAGTCGATCGTCTCGAGCAACTGGTCCGAATAAAGACCCTGCCAGCGAACCATGGCCGGGACGAGGCGATCCTTCTCCATGCGCTCGTTGGCCGGTGGCGGTGTGTTGCTCGAGATGCAGGCGTACATCGATGCGCCGACGCTGTAGATGTCACTCCACGGACCGAGCAGTTCGCGTTGGTCGTAATGCTCGGGCGAGGCGAAGCCCGGGGTGTACATCGGCTTCAGCATCGGGGTGTCACGGGCCAGGGTCTGCCTGGCAGCGCCAAAATCGATCAGCACCGGCGTGTGGCTGTTGCGCATGTAGATGTTCGACGGCTTCAGGTCGAGGTGCAGCAGGCGATGCGAATGGACCTCACGCAGGCCGTTGAGCATCTTGGTGAATACGTTGCGGATGAAGTTCTCGGTCACCACCGCCCGATTTTTCTGAATCAGGTCCTGCAGCGTACGCCCGTGCTCGTACTCCATGACCATGTAGACGGTATCGTTGGCACGGAAGAAATTGAGCACCCTGATGACATTGGGGTGAGAGAGGCCGGCCAAGGCCCTCCCTTCTTCGAAGAAACACTTCATGCCGTAGCGGAAGGCAGGCAGGTGTTCTTCCGAAATGATCGGTGCCGTTCGTCCTTCGCTGCGCAGCGCGAGGGTGTTGGGCAGATACTCCTTGATCGCGACACGCTTCTGTTCACGGTCGGACGCGACGTAAACGATCGAAAAGCCGCCCATGGAGAGCTGATGTTCGATACAGTATTCGTCGATCTTGAAACCGGCGGGAAGAGGGTGGTTCGCTTGTTGCGCCATCCTTGTCGGGGCTATCATTGAGTTTTCCGGTCATTTTCCGGGTTTTGGGGGGGCGCTGTAAAGCTGCTCACCGATCGCTCACCGTCTGCACACCAGGATTCGCATGATCTACAGCATGACCGGCTACGCCGCCAGGACCAGATCCGTCAGGGGGGGGACCCTGCACTTCGAGCTGAAAAGCGTCAATTCGCGCTACCTCGACGTCATCTTTCGCGTCAGCGACGAGTTGCGTGTCGCCGAGGCGGCATTGCGCGAGCTGTTTGCTGCCCGCATGAGCCGTGGCAAGCTTGAGTGCCGTGTCAGCTTCGTCTCGGCGGCTGGCGGCGGTCAGCAGGTCGGGCTCAACAATGAGGTGCTGGAGCGTCTCAGGTCTTTCGACGAGCAGGTGCGCCGGAGCTTGCCACTGGCCGCACCGCTGAGCGTGAACGACGTACTGCGCTGGCCGGGGATCTTCGGCGAAGACATGCTCGACCTGGCGACGCTGGTGCCGGCGTGCCTGACGCTGGCGGCTGAGGCGCTTGACGATTTCGCAGCCAGTCGCGCGCGCGAGGGGGAGAAACTGGCGGCGGTGATCCGCGAGCGGCTGGCGCGCATGCGTTTGCTGGTGCAGGAGGTCGCGCCGCGCATCCCGGCCGCGCAGGCGGCGTTCAACGACAAGCTGCGGCAGCGTCTGCTCGACGCCGTGCAGGTGGTCGACGACGAGCGAATCAGGCAGGAGGTGGCCGTTTTTGCTGCCCGGATCGATGTTGCCGAGGAACTCGCGCGACTGGCGACGCATCTCGACGAAGTCGAGCGGGTCCTCGCGGCCGGTGGGGCGACCGGCAAGCGACTCGATTTCCTCATGCAGGAACTCAATCGCGAAGCCAACACCCTGGGCTCGAAGTCGCTGGTGGCCGAAGTGTCGCAGACAGCGATTGAATTCAAGCTGCTGATCGAGCAGATGCGGGAACAGGTGCAGAATCTGGAGTAAAGAATCATGCCGTCGCACGACGGCGCAGGAACCCATGAAAGCCCCTATCCACGGGGCTTTTTGCATTTCACATGGTTGCATAACGAATCAAGAAAGCGCAGAATTGCCGTGCACCCAGACGTGCACCCAAGCCAAATTCAGGCGGGAAATCTGGGTGCACACTAAGGGGCTGCGACCATGGGCAAGCTGTCAGACCCGCAAATCCGGGGATGGATCAAGGCGGGCGAGCGTTTTGAGCAAAAAGGCGACGGGGAAGGCCTGTATCTGCGCTATCGGAAAGACGACGCCGCCCCCCGTTGGCTGTTTCGCTACCGGCTGGCCGGGCAGGCGCGCATTCTCGGCATGGGCAGCTATGGCGTGTTGAGCTTGGCAGATGCCCGCAAGACAGCAAAGGAAATGCGCGCTCGCGTCGCGCTGGGGTTTGATCCTGCTGGCGAGAAGAGGGAACGCAAGCGCGATGCCGTTGCCAAGATCGAGGCCGACCGGCTGTCGGTTACGGTGGGCCAGCTTGCGGACGACTACTTCGCGGCGCAAATCCTCGGGCGCTGGAAGCACCCCAACATCGTGCGGGCGCGGATCGAGAACGACATAAAACCCAACATCGGCAAGCTGGCATTGGCGGACGTGAAGCCCCCGCACATAGACGCCATGCTGCAAGCCATCGTCAAGCGCGGTGCGCCGACGATGGCGAATGACGTGCTGCGCTGGGTGAAGCGCATGTTTGACTACGCGATCAAGCGCCAAATGGTGACCTTCAACCCGGCCGCGGCCTTCAGCCTGATTGATGCAGGGGGCAAGGAAGTAAGTCGCGAGCGCTGGCTGACTCGCTCGGAGTTGGTCCAGTTCTTTGAAGCCATGCGGACGGCGAAGGGCTGGAACATCGAAAACACCTATGCGGTAAAGCTGCTGCTACTGCTGGCAGTGCGGCGGGAGGAATTGATAGCCGCGCCCCTCGCAGAGTTTGACCTTGACGGGGCCGTGTGGCATCTGCCGGCCGGGCGCACCAAGACCGGCAAGGCCATCGACATACCGCTACCTCGGCAGGCGGTGGCGATCCTGCGCGAACTGGAACGGCTGGCCGGCGGGTCAAGCTGGCTGCTACCTGCCCGCAAGATGCAAAGCCGGATGATTCCGCATATCGACCTGAACACAGTTGGGGCGTCATTGGCGAAGAACATCCGCCCCATGTTGAAAGACGTTGCCCCTTTCACCGTGCATGACTTCCGGCGCACTGCGCGGACGCACCTTGCCGCGCTGGGTGTTGCGCCCCACGTTGGCGAGCGTTGCCTGAATCACGCCGTCAAGGGTGTTGAGGGCATCTACATGCGGCATGACTTCTACGAGGAGCGCAAGGAAGCCTTGCAGAAATGGGCCGACCTGCTTGACCAACTGGAAGACGGTGCCTTGGGCGACAACGTCGTGCCCCTGCCGGGGCGCAAGCTGGCCTGACATGGGCAATAGCAAGGGGCAAGCCGAACAGCAAGACCGCCGCCTGACGGTATCAGGCAAAGCGGGCCGGCGCGGTGCGCAAACACCGACCGGCCCTGACCACAACGCAACTGCACGGAGTTACGAAATGGCTACCCAAGAGAATATCAAACCTCTGACTGAACGACATCTCCCCGCTGCGCGGGACGAGGCATCTATGGACCTTGGCAGGGCGTGGGGGCTCGCCACAACCCTCTGCTACCAGGCTAACGAAAACCCGGAAGTGTGCGACACCGAGGGCGTCATGTGTGTGGTTTTCTCCCTCGTAGAACAAGCACTGGAAAAACTGCGGGCGGCCGGCTTCTTTGCGTGGCGAGAAATCGGCAACGCGCTGGCGGTTTGTAATCTCGTTCGAGCGGACAGCAAAGAAACGCAGAACGCGGCGTCAAGGTGGGCACTCGAGGCAGTGCCCAGTGCCATTCAGCGCGCCAAGGATGTGGTCGACGGCCACTGATCCAGTCAACGAGCAATGCCGCGCCTAGCCCGACGGGGCGAAAACCGGGAACCCTTGCCCGGCTGGCGCGGCACCCATTCAGGGGCTGAGCGTGAAGGGGCGCAATGGTGGACAGCAACGACGATCTGACAGTGGCGGCGCGGGTGAAACAATGGGAGATTTTCGCGCCCGATTGGGATTACCTGCGGCAATACTCAACCCTGCAACTTGGATCGCTCTGCGCCCTATCCGTGGGCCTGCATCCGGCCTTTGCTGTTCCGTCCTGGGTGTTCCTGATAGCCAAACCGCATTTCAGCGGCGAGGATCCAGATGAACTGCATCTGCTGTATGACGATCCAGAGGCCGACGAGGCAGCCGCCGATGCAAAGGTCGCCGAGGCAATGGCCGCCGAGGCAGCCGCCGAGGCACGGGCCGCCGAGGGGATGCCCCCAAAGGTCGCCGAGGCAGCCGCCAAGGCAGCCGACACGGCAAGGGCCACCAAGGCAAGTGCCACCAAGGCAAGGGTCGCAAAGGCAAGTGCCACCAAGGCAAGGGTCGCAAAGGCAAGGGTGGGCGCGGAGCGGGCCGCGCTGCTGGGCGACTTCTTGCGCCGTGTGGAAATCGCCGCGGCAGAACTCGCCCCGCGTGGAACGTTACCGATCGCCGACGGCCCGGCGGATGGCGAGCGAACCGTGGTCCGAGTTACGGACTTCGTAAGCTGGGCCGACCGTAGGGGGTGGAGTCTGCCCCCTGAATTCCCGAGGGGCTCCGTCGAGGCAACGGACGAAAAGCCAGTCACGCAGGAAGGGCTGCAAACTGGCGGCGCGAAGTGGCCGTGGGGGAATCATGAAACCGAATTGCTGCGCCAGCTGGAGGCTGCGGCTAAGAGATACTGGGCAAACTATGACCCATCGGAAATAGATACCGCCAGGACCAATAATGAGGTGACCGAGTGGCTGATGGCGCGAAATGTATCGAAGCGAACAGCCGAAATCATGGCGCAGATACTCCGACTTGACGGCTTACGCACGGGGCCACGCAAGGGGCCACGCAAGTAGTTGTCCGCGCCCTTGCGCGCCTGTATTGGCGCGGCTTCCAGCGTATTTGCTGAGTTGTCCGCGCCCTTCATCCGCAGTCGACTGCGGCTATTTTCGGCGCGAACTCCGGTATTTAATCCGTAGCCATGCACCCCGCGGCATTCCGCTGCAGGGCATACCCGAAAGGTCAAGAGCATGGCACGCCATAGCAACGCGGGGGCCGTCCCCGAAGCCCTCAAGAACTTTGATTTCCTCCCCGATTCAGCCAATGTCCGCGCGCCGGTAGTCGCGGCGCTGTTTGGCGTCTCGGCGGCGACGGTCTGGCGCAAAGCCAAGGCCGGCAAGTTGCCCGCACCCCGGCGCATCTCCGACCGCGTAACCGTCTGGAACGTGGGCGAGATCCGCGCATCCCTGAACGCAGTGGCATGACAGGGGGGCGGACATGCATAACGTCGAAAATATCCGGTTCGTCAGTCCGGCTGCGCCGGGCTTCTATGTCCTGGAGCCCTGCTACAACGAGGCCGGGGACGCGATCTGCGAGGTCTATCGAGAGCCCGTAGTGGCCTGGGCGCTGGGCGCGATCGGCTGCGTCACCCCGGTAACGGCGCACGAAGTCCTGAACTCCAACGACTTTCACGCCATCCTCTGCCCGGACGGGGCTGTGCGAGCCTACAACGACGCATGGGAGAGCGAGGCCAAGTGGCTGGACCAACAGAAAGCGAAGGTGTCGCGTGACCAACTTCGCTGAACTGGCCGCGCCCCTCGTGGCGCACGGTTACCCCGTCTTTCCTCTCAAGCCGGACAAGCGCCCGCATGTTGCCGGCGGCTTCAAGAGTGCCACGACGGACGCCAAGCAGATAGCCGCCTGGGCCGCGCAATGGCCGGCTGCACTGGTAGGCGTGCCAACGGGCAAGGCCTCCGGCTTGTTCGTGCTGGACGTGGACGTGAAGAACGGCAAGGACGGATTCAGCACCTTGCAGGCGAAGGGCTGGAGTCTCCCGGCCACCCGCACGCATCGCACGAAGAAGGGCGGCGGGGTGCACTACCTGTTCCGAGCCCCTGACGGCCTCCCGTTGAAGTCCTCGACGAGCCGCTTGGGGGGCGGCCTGGATACTCGCGGCGATGGCGGCTACATCGTCTGGTGGCCTGCCCACGGCGGCGAAGTGGAACACGCCGACATCGTGGCGGATGTTCCGCCCTGCCTGGTGGATGCCCTGCAAGCGCCAGCCCCCCGAAAGCCCGCACCGGCAGCCGATGCAAAGGACGGCGAGGGCATTACCGAAGGCGGGCGCAATGACACCCTGTTCCGCCTTGCAGCGTCATTGCGCGGCAAGGGGCTGACGGTCGATGCCATCGAGGCGGCATTGCAAATTGAGAATGACGCGAAATGCTGCCCGCCCTTGTCGGCCGATGAAGTGCGCATCATCGCCAAAAGCACCGGGCGCTATTCGGAAGGCGCAACCGCCGGCGAGCGCTGCGCCTATGGGAATGGTGAGTTTGAAGTCTCGCCCGGCGGCGTGGCCTTCATCGGAACCGACAAGTACGGCGAACGCTTGCCCGCCCTTTGGATTTGTTCCGCCTTGCAAGTGCGAGCCATGACCCGCGATGCCAAGTCCGGCGAATGGGGGCGCTTGCTGGAATGGCGCGACAAGGACAACGTGCGCCATCAGTGGGCGATGCCGCTGGAACTGCTGCAAGGCGACGGGGTAGATGTGCGGCGAGAACTGGCGCGGATGGGGCTGACCATTTCCACCGACAAGAGAGGCCGCGACCTGCTGGCGTCCTTCCTGCAAGTCTGGCCGGTAGAGAAGCGGGCGCGATGCGTGGAGCGGCTGGGCTGGCATGGTGACGTGTTCGTAACCCCTGACGGGCCCATCGGGCAGGACGGGGGTCTCGTGGTGTTCCAGAATGCCCACGCAGTCGAACCAGCCTACTCCGTGGCGGGCACCATCGATGAATGGCGCGACTCCGTAGGGCGTCTGGCGGTCGGCAATTCCCGTTTGGTGTTCGCCCTGTCCGTGGCATTCGCGGGAGCATTGGCCGACGTGGTGGGCGAGGATTCCGGCGGCTTCCATTTTCGCGGGGCTTCATCATCGGGCAAGACAACGGCCCTCAAGGTGGCGGCTTCCGTGTGGGGCGATCCATCGGCCTATCCCCGTCTGTGGCGGGCGACGGCGAACGGTCTGGAAGGGCTGGCCACGTTGCATAACGACGGCCTGCTGATCCTGGACGAGTTGAGCCAGATAGACCCCAAGGAAGCGGGCGAAGCCGCCTACCTGCTGGCGAACGGGCAAGGCAAGGCGCGGGCATCGCGCACCGGCGCGGCGCGACAGTCTGCCCGCTGGCGGCTGCTGTTCCTCTCGGCGGGCGAGGAATCGCTGACGGCGCTGATGGCCCGGGCCGGGCGCAAGGTAAATGCGGGGCAGGAAATCCGCCTGGCTGACTTGGACGCGGATGCAGGCGCGGGCATGGGTGCATTCGAGGCGCTGCACGATCAACCGACCGCGGCGGCGCTGGCGCTGGCCTTGAAGGATGCGGCGACCCGATACCACGGCGCGGTGGGGCTGGCCTGGCTGCGTTGCATCGTGCCCGACCGCGCCGAGCTGGCCGACTTCATCGCGGCAGGCATCAAGCGTTTCGTGGCGGACGTTGCGCCCAAGGATGCCGCCGGGCAGGTGCTGCGCGTGGCGCGGCGCTTCGGCTTGGTGGCGATGGCCGGGGAACTTGCCAGCGGGTGCGATCTCGTGGGGCCGGGATATGGCCTGACCGGATGGGACGAAGGCGAGGCGACCACGGCGGCGCAGAAATGCTTTGCCGCCTGGCTGGAAGGCTTCGGCGGCATCGGCAATCGGGAGGAACGCGCCCTGCTGGGGCAGGTGCGGGCCTTCTTCGAGGCGCACGGCGCAAGTCGCTTCGCGGTGCTGGATGACACCTTCCCCAATGACCGGCCTATCGTCAATCGAGCCGGCTTCGTGCGGATGACTGCCGACGGCGGGCGGGAATTCCTTGTGCTGCCCGAAGCGTTCCGGCGCGAGGTATGCGCAGGATTTGACGCGAAGGCGGCGACGCGGGCGCTGATCGAAGCCGGATGGATCGAACCCGGCGGGGATGGCAGGGCAACCCACAAACCGCGCATTCCCGGAATCGGGACCACTGAGTGCGGTCAGCGGATTTGATGTTGGGATGTTCACGTACGGTGATGGTTGCGGTGGATGTGCGGGAGGCATCGTGCGCGGCCCGATGCTGGTATGGGTATGGA
>DDUX01000096.1 GCA_002345025.1 Candidatus Accumulibacter iunctus
CTCGTCACCGGCGCCGGTGACGAGGTCGCCGGCATGGGCGGCGTCGTCGTCGAGGTCCTCGTCAAGGTCGGCCAGACGGTGGCCAGCGGCGACCGGCTGCTGGTGCTCGAGGCGATGAAGATGAAGACACCGGTCATCGCCAGCCGTGGCGGCCAGGTGACTCGCGTTCTCGTCGCACCCGGCGATCCGGTCGAGGGCGGGCAGCCGCTGGTGACCATCGGCTGAGCTTGGCCAACAGGCAGGAAGCGGTTTCCTGCCGTCTGCAACTCGCTGCGCCGGCCGGCTGCGATGCCGGCGCCCGGCGTGAGGACTGACGCGTATGGAAGGCATCAATTTTCTCGATCTGTTCCAGGGTATCGCCACTCTGGCGGCCTCCGAACCGAAGATCATGTTCGGGCGCATCTTCCTGATGCTGCTCGGTTTCCTCCTCATCTACCTGGGTTCGAAGAACATCCTCGAACCGCTGCTGATGATTCCGATGGGCCTCGGCATGTCGTCGGTCAACGCCGGCGTGATGTTCCTCGACGGCAGCCGCATGGGAACGCTGTTCGTAGACCCGCTGTTGTCCGACCCGATCGAGCTGATGAACATCATGCAGATCGACTGGCTGCAGCCGGTTTACACGCTGACCTTCAGCAACGGCCTGATCGCCTGTCTGGTGTTCATGGGAATCGGCGTGCTGCTCGACGTCGGCTACGTGATGGCACGGCCTTTCCAGAGCATGATCATCGCGCTCTTCGCCGAACTGGGGACGATCGCCGTCTTCCCGATCGCCGTCGCCCTCGGCCTGAACAACGGTCAGGCGGCAGCGGTGGCGACGATCGGTGGTGCCGACGGGCCGATGGTCCTGTTCACCTCGCTGGTGCTGGCGAAGGATCTTTTCGTTCCGATCACCGTTGTCGGCTACCTCTATCTCGGCCTCACCTACGGTGCCTATCCCTACCTGATCAAGTGGCTGGTACCCGAACACATCCGCGGCATCAGCATGGCCGACGATCGCGGGCCGAAGATCAGCCGGGCGCAGAAGCTGACCTTCGCGGTCGTTGCCTGCACGCTGCTGTGCCTGCTGTTTCCGGTGGCGGCACCGCTGTTCTTCTCGCTGTTCCTCGGCGTCGCGGTACGCGAGAGCGGCATCGACGCGTTCACCAAGCTGCTGAGCGAAGTGTTCCTGTATGGCGCGACCTTCTTCCTCGGCCTGACTCTGGGCGTCCTCTGCGAAGCCAATACGCTGCTCGAGCCAACCGTCCTCAAGCTGCTGCTGCTCGGCATGCTGGCGCTGACGATCTCGGCGCTCGGCGGACTCCTCGGTGGCTATATCCTCTACTTCTGGTCCGGCCGCAAGTTCAACCCGATCATCGGCATTGCCGGCGTCAGCTGCGTGCCGACGACGGCGAAGATCGTGCAGAAGGTCGCCAGCGCCGCCAACGCCCGCGCGATCATCATGCCGCAGGCGCTCGGTGCCAGCATCAGTGGCGTCATCACCTCGGCGATCATCGCTGCGACGTTCATCGCGCTGTTCCGGCAGTGAGACGCGGCGCTTGCGCGCCTGACCGGTACCGGCGGCCTGCGGCAGCGAAAGCTGCAGCGGGCCGCCGGGGCAGCCGCCAATCAGGCCAGGCAGGAGAGAACCGAGCGACGGCGGAGAGCCGCCGCCCGGCTACTTTTCTACATCGCTCTCGCGCCGGTTCTCGGCGTCGGCCGGGAAACCGGGCAGCGGCAGGCTGGTGAACAGGGTCCGCGTCTGCGTCTTCAGCTGATCCTGCATCTGGTGCAGCATCTTGCGGCTCTGCTCCATGTAGGTCGCCATCATGGTCTGCATCGCCGGGCCCTGGAAGTTCATGAACTGTGACCACATGTCGGCATGCATCTGGCTGTTGCTTTCGCCGTAGAGCTGCTGCGACTGGTCCTGCAGCTTCTTCTGGAAGTCGACGAAGGACTTGATGTTCGTTTCGAGGTACTTGCCGAGAACGCCCTGCATCGCGTGTCCGTAGAAACGGATCATCTGCGCCAGCAGATCGGTCGTGAATAGCGGGATGCCGGCTGCCTCCTCCTCGAGAATGATCTGCAGCAGGATGCTGCGCGTGATGTCCTCGCTGGTCTTGGCATCCAGCACGTTGAAGTTCTCGCGGGCGAGAACGAGCTCCTTGACGTCACTGAGGGTGATGTAGGCACTCGTCCGCGTATCGTAGAGACGACGGTTCGGGTATTTCTTGATCAGTCGCGGCTGCTCGGGCATGGCGACCCTTCCTCCTTCTAGAGATGACGCGGCGGGCGCTCATCGGCGCCCGGACCGTGATAAGTCGCCCGACCAACTCAGGCCTCTGCCTTCACCCGCGCGGGCAGTCGTCGGTGGCCGGCGAACCGGCCCGTGACCTGCTGCCGGCAAGGCTGCTGCGTGAGAGAGTCATGGCTGTTTGGTGCGGTGCAGCACCATTATACGCCAGGCAAAAAAAACAGGCCCCATCTGGAGCCTGTCCGAAGCATCGCGAAGAAAAAAGTTTCCGCTACTGGTAGTAGAGACCGCCACAGATATTCATCGTCGAGCCGGTCATGAAACCGGCGAGGTCCGAGGCAAGGTACACACAGGCGCCACCGATCTCCTCCGGCTTCGCCAAGCGCTTCATCGGCACGGTGTCGATGATTCCCTGCAGGATCTCCGGCTTGATCGCCATGACCATCTGCGTCGCCACGTAACCGGGACAGATCGCGTTGACCGTCACGCCCTTGGCAGCCACCTCGGCGGCCAGCGCCTTGGTGAAACCGATGACGCCGGCCTTGGCGGCCGAGTAGTTGGTCTGGCCGGCCTGGCCCTTGAGGCCGTTGAGCGACGAGATATTGATGATCCGGCCCCAGCCGCGCTCTGCCATCTTGCCCGAGACCTGCTTGGTCATGTTGAAGAGGCTGTTGAGGTTGGTCGAAATCACCGCATTCCACTGCGCCAGTTCCATGCGGGCGAACATCTTGTCGCGCGTGATGCCGGCGTTGTTCACCAGGATGTCGATCGGCCCGGCTTTGGCTTCAGCCTCGGCGACCAGAGCAACGCATGAATCGTAGTCGGAAACATCGCCGGCGACACAGATGAAGTCGTTGAAACCGGCTTCGGCCATCGCCCTGGTCCACTCTTCCGGCTTGTCGAACTCCGGATGATAGGCAGCAACCACCTTGTGACCGGCCTTCGCCAGTTCCTGGCAGATGGCGGTACCAATTCCCCCCATGGCACCTGTAACCAATGCAACACGTTGCGTCATAGATGTTTCCTTTCCTGTTGAAGGTTGAACGCTCTTATTCTGACCGATGAGGCCATCGGCGATTCTGCATTGCAGCATCGGCGCTGTCAATGCCGGCAGGCAAAGTTTTCGCTTCTGGAGCGTTGCGGCGCCCGCCGAACTCCCGCCAGCCGCACCAAGACGCCGCGGCCGCCTATAATCGAGGCATGCATATCATCGTCATCGCCTGGCTTTACGTGACCGTGCTGATGGCCATGACCGAAAGCAACGTCGTCGCCGGCATCCTGACGCTGCTGTTCTACGGCGTCCTGCCGCTCGCCCTCCTGCTCTGGCTCTTCGGTGGTCCGGCGCGCCGCCGGCGGGCAGCGCGCAAGGCGGCGCAGACGACACCGGCCGACGGCGACGAGCCGGGCGCGCGCCACTGACTAGGCGCTGGCGAGCCAGATCAGCGACGCCAGCCGGCCGGTCACACCATCGCGCCGGTAGGAAAAGAACAGCTCCCGCTGGCGCAGCGTGCACTGGTCACCACCATGGATCGACGCGACACCGAGCCGCAGCAGCCGCTGCCGGGCCAGCAGGTAGAGGTCGGCCAGCCAGCCACCGTTCGTCACGCGCACGCCGGACGGCTGCCCCACCGCGCGGTCGGCGGGCACAGCTTCGGCGCTGCGCGGCAGCCTGCTGAAGGCGTGTGCCGCCTGGCGATCGGCGGCGATGAACGCCTGCCGCACGTCGTCGCCGACCTCGAAAGCCTGCGGTCCAATGGCCGGACCGAGATAGACGAGCAGACGAGCAGCGGGGACATCCATCGCCGCCACCGTCCGTTCCAGGATGCCGGCCTGCAGACCCCGCCAGCCGGCATGCGCAGCAGCGACGACGGTGCCGGACTGGTCGCAGAGCAGTACCGGCAAACAGTCGGCGGTCATGACCACGCAGACGACGCCGGGCCGGCGGGTGAACGAGCCATCGGCAACCGGAACCTCGGCCGCGCCGACCGCCGCCGCATCGACCACCGCCGTTCCGTGCACCTGCTGCAGCCAGCACGGCTTGGCCGGCAGTCGCCGGCCAAGCCGCTGCCGATTGGCTGCCACCGCCTGCGGATCGTCGCCGACATGGTCAGCGAGATTGAGGCTACCGTAAGGAGGCCGGCTGACGCCGCCGTTACGCGTCGTCACCAGACTGCGTACCGGCGCCGGCGCCGGCCAGTCGGGAACGAAGCAACTCCCCCCGATCATCGACCGGCGGCACCGGCAAGGCAGCGCAGTGATCCGCTGCGGGCAAGGGCGACCCTAATGCGGCATCGGCGGTTCATCATCTTCCTCGAGATCGGCGTCGGCACCGAGCAGGTCCGGCTCGTCCTCCCAGGCGTCGTCGTCCCAGCCGTCGCCATCCGCTTCGTCTTCGTCAGCGAAAGCCGGGCCCGAGCGAGTCGCTGCCGCCTGCCGCCGCAGCGACTCGATCAGTTCGGCCATGTCCGCCGGCAGGGCGGATCGCCAGAGCATCGCCTCGCCGGTCTGCGGATGCAGCAGCGCCAGACGACTGGCGTGCAGCGCCTGCCGGGCGAAGCGAGGGCCCGCTGGCAGACGACTGACACCGCCGCCGTAAACCGGATCGCCGACCAGCGGGTGGCCGGCGGTCGTCATGTGCACCCTGATCTGATGCGTGCGGCCGCTCTCCAGCGCGCACTCGATCAGCGTACAGTCCAAGAAACGCTCGAGCACGCGGTAGTGCGTGCGTGCCGCTTTGCCCGTGCTGACGACGGCCATCCGCGTGCGCTGCGTGGGATGGCGGCCGATCGGTGCGTCCACGGTGCCGGAAGACTCGACCAGGCCCCGCGCCACTGCCTGATAGTGACGCCGGACGCTGTGCGCCTGCAACTGCCGGACGAGATCGGTCTGCGCTGCCAGCGTCCTGGCGACGACCATCAGGCCGCTGGTATCCTTGTCGAGTCGGTGAACGATGCCGGCGCGCGGCAGCCTGTCGAGATCGGCAAAATGATGCAGCAGCGCGTTGAGCAGGGTACCGCTCCAGTTGCCGCTGCCCGGATGCACCACCAGGCCAGCCGGCTTGTCGATCACCAGCAGACTCTCGTCCGCGTACACCACCTGCAGCGGAATGTCTTCCGGCGTCGATGATTCGGCGCGCTCGTCCGGGGCCTCCGCCAGTTCGATCGTGTCGCCGGCCCAGAGGCGCTGCCGTGGCTCGAGCACTGGTGTACCGCCAACAGCCACCCTGCCGGCGCGTATCCAGCCCTGCAGACGGCTGCGGGAATGCTGTGCCAACAGTCGGGCAAGAATCTGGTCGAGTCGCTGCCCGCCGCACTCGGTCGGTACGTCCAGGGCGATCCGGGGGTTTGCGCTATAATCGCCGAGCCCGGCGCCCTGCTCCGGTGCTTCGGCAGCGGCCTTCTTCTTCTCTGGGTTCTTCATCATGCGTAGTTTAGCGATTATCGCATCCCTTTTTCTCGCTTCGCTGCTTGCCGGCTGCGGACTCTTCCCGGAAAGCAAGGACGAAACGATCGGCTGGTCGGCCAACAAGCTCTACGCCGAAGCCAAGGAAGCGCTCAACGAGGGCGCCTATGCGCGGGCGGTGAAGTACTTCGAGAAGCTCGAATCGCGCTATCCCTACGGCCGCTACGCGCAGCAGGCACAGATCGACATTGCCTATGCCTACTGGAAGGACCAGGAACCGGCATCGGCGATCGCCGCCTGCGACCGTTTCATCAAGCTGCATCCGAACCATCCCAACGTCGATTACGTGTACTACCTGAAGGGTCTGATCAACTTCAACGAGGATCTCGGCATCCTCGGTGTCGTCAGCAACCAGGACATGACCGAACGCGACCCGAAGGGCGCGCGCGAGTCCTTCGATGCCTTCCGCGAGCTGGTGACACGCTTCCCGGACAGCAAGTACACCCCGGACGCGATCCTGCGCATGAAGTACCTGGTGAATGCCCTCGCCTCGCTGGAAGTGCATGTCGCACGTTACTACATGAAGCGTGCCGCCTATCTCGCCGCCGCGAATCGTGCCCAGTATGCGATCCTCAACTATCCCGCTGCGCCCGCCAACGAAGAAGCGCTGTTCATCATGGTCAAGGCCTACGACGCGCTCGGCCTCACCGATCTGCGTGACGACGCCGAGCGCGTCATGCGGCGGACCTTTCCGAACAGCGAGTACTATGTTCGTGGCCTCGAGCGCAAGGAGCCGTGGTGGAAGCTGTGGTAGCCGGCGAGCTTGCCGCAGGGGCCTTCAGCCCGACTGCTTGATCGCCAGCACGGCCTGATTGCGCAGGGTTCGCAGCAGCGAGAGTTCCTGTCCGGAAATGACAATCTCGCCCGCCTGCGCACGGTCGGCGTAGATCATCGCCACCGGGCTGCGCTTGATGCACAGCGGCAGGACGACGAAGGTCTCGGCTGCCACCGCCTTGCGAAACCAGTCCGGGATGCGTGCGGCGATCTTCGGATCGCTGGTGTCGCTGATCAGGATGTCGACTCCGTTGGCCAGCGCGGCATGGAAGATGTCGGGCGAGAAGACGAGTGAGAAGCGAAAGCGCCTGGCCACCTCGAGTGCGTCTGGACCGAAACCGAAACGACCGAGCATCGAGTTGCTGCGCTGATCCCGCACGCAAAGGATCACCCGCCGGAAACCCATCGCGCGGTACATCGTCTCAAGGGTGATGCGCAGGACATCGTTGAGCCGGAAGTCGCTGAGCAGCGCGTTGCTGACGTCCTGGATCCCGGCCAGCAGGGTCGCTGTCCTGGCGACACCGTCGCCTTTGCCGGCGGCAGCCCCGCCGGCTCCGTCGGCGGCGACTAATGCCGCCACCGCCTCTAGCGGCGGATCGGCCACTGCCTGCACGGCAGCGAAGTCCGGCAGCGCGCTGTCCGCCAGTCCGTCGTCAAGCGGCGGCAGTCGATCGTCGGGAGCCACCTGCGCCGCTCCCCAGGCGCGGAGCTGGCGACCGAAACGCGTCTGTTGCAGATTCAGCCGGATGCTGCGGGCGAAGTCCGCCACCTGCTCGAGCGAGTGGTCGACCGCCTGGCGCAACTCTTTCTCGTCGAGCGCGATGGCGTCGGCGAAGCGCGTGGCGATGCGCCGCAACTCCTTCGGCTGCTGCTCGGGGGCGCTGTCCGCAATCACCGAACACAGCTCGTTCGACAGCGCCGCGACGATGCGGAAGCGGTCTTCCGTCGCCAGCGGGCGGCGAACGCTGCCCGTCGGCAGCCGCCGCATGCTGTTGATGATCTGCCGCGGGAAGCCCCAGGTCTGGGCGATCGCCATTCCCAGATCGGCGAAGGCAATGCCGAGCACCTGCTGCGCCGCCGCATCCTCGGAACAGTTCCGCTGCAGCACGACGCGTCTGATCTCGGCGCTCTCTTCCGGGAAGTAGTACTGGCTCAGCAGCCGCCCCAGGTTGTGGAACATCGCGCAGATGAACACCTCCTCGCTCTCCGGCCGGCCAGACATCCTGTTGGCGATGTCGCGCCCCAGGACGCCGGCGAGATTGGCCCGCAGGAACTCATCCTTGAGCTGGCCGGCATTGTCCTTGTTCTGCAGGTGCTCGAGGAGCAGCACGGTGATCGCCATGCTGCGCACGGCATCGAGACCGAGGACGACGACGGCGCGCGATACCGTGCTGATGTTGCCGCCACCCGCCTGCTGGTAATACGCCGAGTTGACCATGCGCAGAATCTTGTTGGTCAGCGAGAAGTCCTTCAGGATCGTGTTCGCCAGTTGCGACACGCTCTGATTCTCGGACGCGGTGATTCGGTTGATCGCGCCGACCGACTCCGAAAGCGCCGGAAAATCGCTCTTGTGGCGCATGCGCCGCAAGAGGAAGTCGATCGTGCTCTGTCGCGCGTCGATCGCTTCGCCAACGGGGGGTGGATGCAGATGGTCATCGAGCGCTTCGCGCATCTGCGCGGCGGATTCGTAGCGATTCGCTGGCGCACGTTCGAGAGCCCGGTGCACGAGATGGACCAGGCGCTCGTCGAGCAGGCTGATCGTCTCCGCTGGCAAGCGGATGTCGTCGCTGACGATCCGCCGCATCACCTGCTGCACGTCGCTGCCGGCCAACGCCCGGCGACCGGCGAGCAACTCGTAGAAGACCAGGCCGGCGGCGAAGAGGTCCGATCGCTCGCTGCTCGTGCGCTCGCTGATGTACTCCGGCGCCATGTACGCCGGTGTTCCCGTCAACTGGCCACCGTCGGTCGAGCGTGCCTCGGCGCGCGCGGCGATGCCGAAATCCATCACGCGCGCGACGCCGTCGTCGTCGATCAGGATGTTGCTCGGCTTCAGGTCGCGATGAATGATCCCGGCGGCATGAGCATGCGCCACCGCATCGAGGATCGCCAGCATGATCGGGATGGCGCGCGCCGGCGGCAGGGCGCCGGTGATCTGCAGGTGCTCGGCGAGGTTCCTGCCCGGGACAAGCTGGAAGACCAGATAGAGATCGCCCTGCTCCTCCGCCGCCTCGAAGATCGGCACGATGTTCGGATGCCGCAACTGGCTGACCATCCGTGCCTCGGCGAGCAGCTGGCTGTTCTGCTGCGCGTCCGGACGTGCGAAATGCAGCGTCTTGATCGCCACCTGCCGCTGCAGATGCGGATCGCGTGCCAGATAGACGACGCTCTGCGCGCCGCGACCGAGTTCGCGAACGATCTCGAAACGCCCGACCTTCCTGCTCAATCGCCTCCCTCCGGCGGATCGACATCCGCCACATCCTCGAGATCACCGAGCTGCCGCCGCGCCTCGCCGACCGGCAGCGCCTCGACATTCTTCAGCTTGCGCTCGATCTGCCGGGTCCGCACGCCGGCCGACTCGATGCTCCTGCTCGCCTGCTCGAGCTTGCGACGGGTCGCCTCGAGCACCTCGCCGAACCTGCCGAACTCGGTCTTCACGGCACCGAGCACCGCCCACACCTCCGACGAACGCCGCTCGATCGCCAACGTGCGAAAACCCATCTGCAGGCTGTTGAGCAGTGCTGCCAGCGTCGTCGGTCCGGCGACGCAGATGCGCAGCTCCCGCTGCAGACCATCAGCCAGACCGGGTCGTCGCAGGACCTCGGCGTAGAGACCTTCGGTCGGCAGGTAGAGGATGGCGAAGTCGGTGGTGTACGGTGGCTCGACGTACTTGTCGCGGATCTTCCGCGCCTCGTCCCGCAGCCGGCCCTCGAGCGCCCGCATCGCCAGTTCGAGCGCCGCCGGGTCGCTCCGTTCCTGCGCATCGACCAACCGCTGATAGTCCTCGAGCGGAAACTTGGCATCGATCGGCAGCCATACCGGCCGCTGCTCGTCGGCTCCCGGCAGGCGGATGGCGAACTCGACGCGATCGTTGCAGTTCGGTCGCGTCGCCACGTTGTGCGCATACTGCTCACCCGTCAGCAGTTGATCGAGCAGCGTGCCGAGCTGCACCTCACCCCAGGTGCCACGGGTCTTGACGTTGCTCAGCACGCGTTTCAGATCACCGACGCCGGTGGCCAGCGTCTGCATCTCGCCGAGCCCGCGGTGCACCTGCTCGAGTCGATCGCTGACCAGCCGGAACGAGTCGCCCAGTCGCTGCTCGAGGGTGGCATGCAGCTTTTCATCGACAGTCTGGCGGATTTCCTCGAGCTTGCGCGCGTTGTCGCCCTGCAGCAGCGACAGGCGGGCCTCGAGCGCCAGACGCAGGCTTTCGAAGCGCTGCTCGTTGCTGTTCGTCAGCCGCGACAACTGCAGCGCGAAGGATTCGAGCTGCTGCGCCTGCAGTTCTCCAAGCCGTCCCAGCTCGCCGGCAAGCGACTGCGACAGACGGCCCAGCGACAGCATCTGTTCCTCGCGATCACCACGCGCAGCCGCCGCTGCCTCCTGCCGTCCGCGCGCCAGTTCGTCGCGCAGCTCGCGTTCGAGCTGCGCGATCGACCGCTGCACGTCGCGCAGGCCGGCGTCGAGCGTCTCGCGGCTGTGCGCGGCACGTGCAAGGACGAGGATCTGCAGCACCAGCAGCGCGACGCCGATTCCCAGCAAGGCCTGCAGGATGCCGTCGATCATCTGCGGCCCGGACGCGAAGCCGCTGCTACTTCAGCGACAACGCGACGCGGCTCTCGCGCGCCTGGGCAGCGGCATCCGCCTTGCCGTCCGCGGCGACGAGCTTCACCGGCAGCAGGAACAACCGCTCGGCCGGCACATCACGTGCCAGAAGGCCGTCGAGAACGGCTTTCGCGCGGCGATCGGCGAGATCGCGCAGTTCCTCCTCGTCGGCCACGGTATTGGCCAGGATGAGCTTTTCCATCTCCTCCACCGGCAACCCCTTGACCATGCCGATCAGGTTGCGCGGCTTGGGGAACTTCTCCGCGCGATAGACACGTTCGAGCAGCGCCGGATACTCCTTGGCGTCGACCTCGACGGTCTCGGCCGAGCCGCCTTCAACGCCCTTCTTCGTCAGGTCCTCGCGTTTCAGCGCACGCACCTTGCTCTGCAGGCGATAGCGCTTCAATCCCTCGGGGTCGCTCTGCAGATCGGCGTGGCCCTCGATGTCGAGTTTCAGCGCCGGCCGGTCGATGAGCGCCTTGCCGAGCGTCTCCAGACGCTTCTGTGCCTCGGCAGTCAGCTTTGCCTCACCGACGGCGAAATCGATCGTGGACAGCTCCTCGCCGCCGCCGAAAACCGACCCGAGGAGGGCGAATGGCGAGGTTACCGCCTTCACCAGGACGTTGACGATCACCCGCACGATGAGGCCGCCGATGCTGAACTCGGGATCGTCGAGCGAGCCGGAAATCGGCAGGTTGATGTCGATCTCGCCGTTTCGGTTCTTCAGCAAGGCGACCGCGAGGGTCACCGGCAGCTGGGTCGCGTCCGGACTGGCGACCTGCTGCCCGAAGGTGAGCTGGTCGAGAAACACCCGGTTTTCGGCAGTCAGCTGCCGGTTCTCGATCCTGTACTTGACGAACAGCGACATCTTGCCCTTCTCGATCGCGTAGCCGGCGTACTTGCCGGAATATGGCGACAGCGAGGTCATCTCGATTCCCTTGACCTCCGCCTGCAGGTCGAGACGTGGGGTCGGCGACAGCGGGTTGAGCTGGCCGCTGACGGTCAGCGGCGCGATGTTGTCGTAACTGCCGCGCAAATCGACCTTCGCCGAACTTTCTGCCGCCGACGACAGGCCGCTGATCGTGCCGCCGATCTTCTTCAGGTTCGCCGAGTAGTTGGGCTTGATGAAGTTGTCGCTGAACCTGACATCGCCACCCTGCAGCGTGATCCTGGCGATGTTGATCGGCAGCGTCGGCTTCGCCGCAACGCCCACCGGCGCCGACGCCTTGCCCTCGCCGGCGACGACCGGTTGTGCAGATGGCTGCGCCGGCGGCTTCGCCTTCTCATCCTGGCGAACGATCTGCAGCAGGTTCAGCTTGCCCTCGCGAGTGATGATCACCCGGGCAAAGAAGTCGCTCAACGCCACCTCGCCGATCACCAGCGAATCGGGTTTCAGGCGCAGGTCGAGCTTGCCGAGGTGGAGCGACTTCCATTTCAGGAAATCGGCCGAGTTGATCTTGTCGACGGCCTGGAAATCGCCGACCGTCACCTCACCGCTGAAGCCGCCGCTGAGGGCCGCCGCATCGAGTCCACCGGTGCCGGTCTGGCGAAGCTGCAGCACGCCGTCGGCACTCACCAGGCCGCGCGTGATGTCGACGTTGAGGTACTCGGTGACGTACGGTTGCAGCGGCAGGAGCTCGAGCGTCCGCACGGCCAGCTTGAGGTCGGCATCGAGCGACTGCGCCCGGACGCTGCCGGCAAGCTCGACCTCACCCTTGCGATTCAGCCGAAAGCTGGTCTTCAACCTGGCGGTGCTGCCGGCTACCGTCGACAGATTCTCGCCTTCGAAACGCAGGCCGTCGATCGTGTGGGTCGCCGGCGGCGACACAGCGGCGTCCTCGAAACGCAGACCGATGTCCTCCGAGCGGTTCCTGGCGACAGTGATCTGCCAGGCACCACCGGGATCCTTCCGCGCCGCCGTGGCAGCACGCAGAAGCGGCGGCTGCACGAAGTCGATACTGCCGTCGGCGGCACGGCGCAGCAACAGTTGCGTGCCACGCGAAGTGACTTCGTCGATGAGTACCTGCCGCTTGACGAGATCGAGCTGGCCGCCTCTGACCGACAGTGTGCCGCCCTTGATCCAGGGTTCTCCCTGAAAACGCAGCGCGAGCTCGAACTTCGCTGGCGAAGCACCCTTGCTGTCGAGATTGCGGGCGCCGAGGTCGATGCCTTCGACACTCGCCCGGAAAGGCTTGCCGTGCGATTCGTCGAGCCAGAACAGGGCACCGCCGCTGACCGTGGCCTCACCCAGCGACCAGCTCACCGGCGCGGCTGCCGCCGGCTCGCTGGCCGTTGCGGCTGCCGCTGCCGGCGATGAGCGCGCGGCACGCTCCTGATTGAAGAAGTCGATCCAGTTGATCGTCCCCTGCCGACTGACGCGCGCATGGATCTCTGGCGAGTCGACGGCCAACTGCTCGATGGCGAAGACGCGCTGCAGCGGATCGACCGTTGCCAGCAGAATGTGCAGCCGCTTCAGCGACAGCAGGGGATCGCCGGCGGTGTCCCTGACGACGAGATCCCTGACCGTGACCGTGCCCGACAGGCCGAGCGACGGATGATCGTCGTCGCCGCGGCGAAAGGCGAGCTTCAGCTCGCCGTCGACGGCGCCCGAGACGAGCTGGATTGGCAGTCGCAGCGGCAGATAGTCGAGATAGGGAGCGATCTGCACGTCGCTCAGGTCGACCGACAGCTCGCTCTCCTGCGTTGCGGCGAAGGGCTTGCTCCTGCCCTGAACGACGAGTGGGGCACCGTTGAGCGAGGCCGAGAACGCCGGCTCGACAAAGATCTCGACCGAATTCGGCAGGCTGGAAACGAAGGGCAAGGCAATATTGAGATCGCTGAGCTGCTGCTTCTCGCCCAGCATCCGATCGTCGAAGTCCACCCTGCCACCGGCGATCTGGATGTTGTTCACGGAAAAGCGGGGCGTTGGCCCGGACGACGGTGGCCGTGCCATGAACTCGTCGATCAGGTCGGAAAAGTTGAAACGCCCGTCAGGCAGCCGCACCAACGACAACGCCGGACCGACCAGCTTCAGTTCGCTGATCACCGGCCCCCCGCGAAACAGCGAACTGGACTCGAGGTTGATGAACAACTGGTCGAAACCCGCCACCTTCTCGGCGCCGCCCGTCTCCTGGATTGCCAGCCCGTCGACTTGCAGGGACAAGGTGTAGGGGTTTATTCTCAGCCCCTCGATGCTCACGGGCCTGTGCAGCGCCGCGGCAAGCTGCTCAACGAGGAGCCACTTGACGAGCGGTGGCATGACCAGAAAGCCGAGCAGACCGATGATCAACAGTGCGAGAACAAACCGCAGTCCGTATTTCTTCACGCGCATGGAGGCAATCGCGGTGGTGGGATGGGTGTTTCCGGTCATGGCGGCAGCCCCTGGGCTGACTGGGGAAAGCGCCAATTTAGCACGAAGCGCTCGCGGTCGTGCTGCCGTGGCGCACGCGCCGCTTCGCTGGCGAGGCTGAACGGCATGTCGCGCCCGAGTGTCCTCATCGTCGATGACAACGATCTGCTGCGCAGCCTGCTGCGCGGCATGTTGCGCGACAGCGAGTACGAAGTCGTCGGCGAAGCGCGCAACGGCATCGGCGCGCTCGAACTCGCCGAGCGCCTGCGGCCAGACATCATCTGCATGGACGTCGTCATGCCGGAGATGAATGGCCTCGAGGCGCTGCAGGCGATCAAGTCACGGCACCCCGAAACCGTCGTCGTCATGCTCACCGGCAGCCCGAGTGTCGAACATGTCCGCTCATCGATCCAGAATGGAGCCAGCGGTTTCATCGTCAAGCCGTTCAACGCCGGCAAGGTGCTCGACACGGTCGGTCGCGCCTGGCGTTCGGCAAAGCCGACCGACGGCGGCCAAGCGGCGGTCTGAGAGCCGATAAGGAAATCGTTGCCAGCAAGGCGGGGACGGTAGCCGCGATGGCGCGAGCGAGGTCCTGCGTCGGCGGCGCCGTGGCTTCACTCACAGGCTCTGAAGCCGCCGCTGCGGCGGGTGTGCTACCGATGCCTCGACCACGCCAGCGGCCGCACTGGCGACGCGGAGGCGACCGGCGCCCTCTCAGAAGCTGTTCTTCCACTCCCGCAGGGCGGTGAACACGGCCACCTTGTCCGCCGTGCCGGCTCCCCTGTGCCGTGCCGACTCCACGACCTCGGGCTGGGTGCAGCGCAGGAAGGGGTTGCTCGCCTTCTCGCACGCGATCGTCGACGGCACCGTCGCCAGCCCCCTGGCGCGCGCCTCGATGACCTCTGCCAGCCGGCACTGGAGATCGCGGTTCCCGGGTTCGACGGCGAGCGCGAAGCGCAGGTTGGCCTGCGTGTACTCGTGCGCGCAGTAGACTGCCGTCTCGTCGGGCAATGCCGCCAGGCAGGCAAGCGAAGCCAGCATCTGCGCCGGTGTTCCCTCGAAGAGACGCCCACAGCCTCCGGCAAACAGCGTGTCGCCACAGAACAGGCAGCCTGAGCCATAATACGCGAGGTGGCCAAGCGTATGTCCGGGCACCGCAATGACCGTGAAGCCGCTGTCGCAGCCAGCCGGGTGAATCGTCTCGCCACCGCGCAACGGCCGGCTGACGCCGTTGATCGGTTCTGCTGCCGGCCCGAACACCTCGGCCCGGTAGTGCGCCAGCAGCGCGGCAACTCCACCCTGGTGGTCGGCATGGTGGTGGGTGATGAGAATGCTGGCGAGAGTCAGTCCCTCGCGCTCGAGAACCTCGAGCACCGGCCGTGCATCACCTGGATCAACCACCGCTGCTGCTGCGCCTTTGCGCAGCAGCCAGATGTAGTTATCCTTGAAAGCTGGAATGCGGATGACGTCGAACATCGCTGGATTTTGGAAGAACTGCAGAAAATGTCAATTCCTGTCTTCAGCGACTGGCTGCAAAGTCCGCAAGGGCGCTACGTCATGGCGTGGGAGCGAGCCAGCATCGACGCGGCGGTTGCCGACCTCTTCGGCTACAACGCCATCCAGCTCGGCCTGCCGGAGATCAGGCTGCTGGCGCAGAACCGCATCCCGCTGCGACAGGTGGCCGGCGATGCCGGTCTGGTCGACGTCACCTGCGACCTGCGGCAACTGCCCTTTGCCGCCCACAGCATCGACCTCGTAGTCATGGCGCATGTCCTCGAGTTCCATGAGGACCCGCACCAGATCCTGCGCGAAGTCGAACGTATCCTGATCCCGGAGGGTGAAGTGATCATCACTGGCTTCAATCCGCTCTCGCTCTGGGGCCTGCGCCAGAAGCTGCCCAACTGTCCGAAAGGGTATCCGTGGAATGGCGACTACCTGTCGCTGCGGCGCCTGCGAGACTGGCTGCAACTGCTGGGTTTCGAGGTCGAGCGCGGCAGTTTTGGCTGTTACGCGCCGCCCTGCACGCGCGAGCGCTGGCTGCACCGCTGGCAGTTCATCGAGTCTGCGGGCAATCGCTGGTGGAGTTTTGCCGGCGGCGTTTACCTGCTGCGGGCGATCAAGCGGGTGCATGGCATGCGGCTGATCCTGCCGAGCTGGAAGCGGCAGCGATCAGCGGCCAAGGCGCTGTCGGCGCTAAGCAAGAAGGAATCGGGACGACATGAGTGATGCGGGAATCGTGACCATCTACGCCGATGGCGGCTGTCGCGGCAACCCTGGACCGGGAGGCTGGGGCGTCGTGCTGAAAAGCGGTGAACTCGAGAAGGAACTCTGGGGCGGCGAAGCGGCGACGACCAACAACCGCATGGAACTGACGGCGGCGATCCGCGCCCTCGAGGCACTCCGGCGACCAGCGACGGTGCATCTGCACAGCGATTCGCAGTACCTGCAGAAAGGCATCACCGAGTGGATCCGCAACTGGCAACGCAACGGCTGGCGAACCGCCAGCCGCCAGCCGGTGAAGAATGCCGACCTCTGGCAGCGGCTCGCCGAGCTCGCCGGGCAGCATCAGATCAATTGGTTCTGGGTCAGGGGACACGCCGGGCACCCCGGCAACGAACGTGCCGACGCGCTGGCCAATCGCGGCATGGACGAGTTGCGGCGCAGCCCGGCCGCCCGCTAGAGCGCAGACAAGGACAACCAGCGATGCGAACGATCTTCCTCGACACCGAAACAACCGGCCTCGAGCACAAGCTGGGGCACCGCGTCATCGAGATCGGCGGCGTCGAGATGCGCAACCGCCGCCTGACGCAAAGGCACTTCCACAGTTATCTCAATCCGGAACGTGAGATCGACGCCGGCGCCCTGTCGGTGCACGGGATCAGCCGCGAGTTCCTTCTCGACAAGCCCCGCTTCGCCGACATCGCCGCCGACTTCCTCGACTTCGTCCGCGGCGCCGAACTGGTCATCCACAATGCCGCTTTCGACCTTGGATTCCTGAACGCGGAACTGGCTTTGCTCGACATGGCACCGGTCGAAACCGTCTGCCACGGCGTCTGCGACACGCTGCGAATGGCCAAGGAACTGCACCCGGGCAAGAGGAACAACCTCAACGCGCTCTGCGAACGCTACGGCGTCGACAACTCGCAGCGGACGCTGCACGGAGCCCTGCTCGACGCCGAGATCCTAGCCGAAGTCTATCTCGCGATGACCCGTGGTCAGGAGAGCCTGATCATGGATCTGGCCGACGAGCAGACGGAGCGGATCGAGGCCGGCCGCCGGTCGGCTGCCGCCGGCGAGCGTCGCGAGCAACTGGTCCGGCGCGCCAGCCCGGAAGAAATCGCCGAGCACGAAAAGCTGCTGGCGGCGATCGAGCAAGCCAGCAAGGGCAGGTGCCTGTGGCTGCATCGCGAGCCCGCCGCCTGACACCGCCCCGGCGCCTGCTGCAGGCACTCGCCGGCGCTGGAAATGCTCGATTTCCTCGAACGTCTCGCTCCATTCGCGCCACCGACGCTGCTGCTGCGCGATCCGGAGCCGCTCGCCCAGCGGCCGCTCAGCGGTGACGGACGGTCATGATGCCGGACCCGGACCCGGACCGGCGACCGGGAAGGCACGCGCCGGCAAGGAAACGCCGGCAGCGACCCAGGGGACGGCGCTGGTCAGCGCGTGAGCGCAGCCGACTCAGCTGTCGCCAGGTGTCTCCGATGGGCGTCGGGGCCGCCGCATG